>NZ_JBFUGA010000020.1:0-74118 GCF_056403155.1 Methylobacterium sp. P3_A11 | reverse complement strand
AACCACCCCAGGGCTGTGTGAGGACGGCTCTCGTTGTACGGGCGCCGCCACGCCTCGATCCTGCTCCAAGCATCGGCCGACGACAAGATCCAGTTCGCGTTCAGGCACACGTCACGCAGTCGGCCATTGAACGACGCGACCAGCGGGTTGTTGGTCGGCTTGCTTGCAGAGGTGGAAGACCCTCTTGTGATTGACACGCCATGCCGCCCAGCGCAGCAGACTACAGATCCGGAAGCAGATCAGCTGCGCGCCGGATCGAACAGGGGTCGAGTGACGTTCCTCACAGCCTACACAGGCCAAACAGGAGGAACGCTCATGCGTATTCGCTATCTGCTGCCGCTCGTCGGCTTGCTCGCGCTCACGGCCTGCAAGGACGAGAAGAAGGCCGAAAACCCCACGCCTCCTCCGCCTCCTGCAAGCACTGCACCGGCAAACCCCGCGCCTCCGGCAACGACGACAAATCCGGCTCCGGCCAACAAGCCGTAGCCGACGCGCCTTGATGGTGGCGGGTCCTGGCACGCATTCCCAGACCACAGGACCCGCCAATCGCAACAGGGAAACATGTCGCCGCTCTGATCACGAAACTCACACCCAAACCGGGGGTCCGTGAAACCGGCAGCAGGCCAGACATAGGAGAGAAGACGTCGAACCCGATCTCCTCGGCCCCCATGCCAGCGCGGGAACGCATCCTGCGTACGGCACAGGACCTGTTCCATCGACAGGGTATCCGCGCCACCGGCATCGACCGCTCATTGCGAAGGCAAGGGTGACGAAGGTGACGTTCTACCGGCACCTCCCCTCCAAGGACGACCTCATCCGGGCCTATTTGGAGCGGCGGCATGCGGCCTGGATGGGATGGTTCCAGGAGGCCCTATCGTCGTCTCGCACCGCACAGTCCGAGGCAGAGCGCCGGGAGGCTCCCCTGGGGCTTGTGCTCGACGCGGCGCGAGCCTGATTCGGCCTCGCCAAGTTCCGGGGCTGCGCTTTCGTCAACACGGCCGTGAACGCGCAACTCGGCCAAGCATCCGCTAATGGGGCGCTAGTTGGTCTCCGCATCCTTCCCGATGCTCTTGGCTCGCGCCCGCCTCTTCCATGAGGATCATCACGCTGCCCCAATCCGGAGCGGCAGAAATCTGCGGATGGCTGCCTCCCGGAAGCTCCAACGGCGGTCCGGACGGCTGGGTTGGGTCGAAACTCGCCGATCCCCTAAACGTGGATCGAGAGAGCGGTCCGGCGACGGCCAGTTCTCGAAAGAGGGAGGGGTTGTCCGAGGAGATAGGGTCGCGATACGCGCCGCTCACGCGGATTCAAGTACCAAGGCGATACCCTGGCCACCGCCGATGCAAAGGGTGACGAGCCCGCGCCGGACGCCGTCGCGGCGCATGGCATGGAGAAGGCGGGTCGCGAGGACCGCGCCCGTCGCCCCGATGGGATGACCGTGCGCGATGGCTCCGCCATCGACGTTGACCATGTCCTCCGGCAGGCCGAGTTCCTTCGCGACCGTGAGGGGCACGAGCGCGAAAGCCTCGTTGATCTCGACTCGCTCCAGGTCGCCGAGGGACCAGCCGGCGCGCTCCAGAGCCTGCCGGACGGCTGGCACGGGGCCGATCCCAAACAGGCCCGGTTCGCAGGCACCGACGCCGTAGGCCACGAGCCGACCGTAGGCGTCGAGGCCATGGGCCTCCGCGAAGCCGCGTTCGGCTACGATCATTGCCGCGGCACCCGAGTTGAGGCCCGGCGCGTTGCCGGCCGTGATCGTCCCGTCCTTGCGAAAGGCAGGCCTCAGCTTGGCCAGGGTCTCGGCCGTTGTCTCGGGACGGGGAGCCTCGTCGCGCAGGAAGGTCTCCGTGCCCTTCCGGCCCTTGATCTCGACGGCGGCGATTTCGGCGTCGAACGCGCTGGCGGCCTGGGCCGCCGCGAACCGGGCCTGGGACCGGGCCGCCTAGGCATCCTGCGCCTCGCGACCGATCTGTGACTTCGCAGCGAGATCCTCGGTGTGCCACCCGGAATGCTCGCCCGAGAAGGCGTCGTTGAGCCCGTCGTGTAACATGCTGTCGAGGATCTGGGCATGGCCCATTCTGTGGCCCCAGCGCCCGCCCTCCATCAGGTACGGGGCAGGGTCCATGTTCTCCATGCCGCCGGCCAAGGCGACGTCATGGTGTCCGAGGCGGATTTCGTCGGCCGCCGTGGCGATGGCCTGGGCGCCCGAGCCGCAGACGCGGTTGACCGTGAGCGCGGGAACCGAGACCGGCACGCCGCCGTTGAAGGCCGCCTGCCGGGCGGGGTTCATCCGATTGCCGGCCTGGACCACGTTGCCCATCGTGACGCTGCCGAGCGCGCTCGCGTCGAGGTTTGCGCGGCGCAGGGTCTCGCGGATTGCGGTCGCGCCGAGGTCGGTCGCCGCGATGCCCTTGAGGCTGCCGCCGTACGCTCCAATGGCCGTGCGGACGGGATGGCACAGAACGATCTCGCGGTGGGTCATGGACTTGATCTCCGGACTGGCTTTGGGGACGAGCGCAGCGCGTTGATGCGCGCGGTGGCCTGCACCGAGTGGGGCCTGCCGGACCGCCACCTCGATGGGGGGATTCGGGGCGTATTTCCCGACAGCAGCTGGAGCTTGCCGCGCCTCTGATCCTCGCCGAGCTTCAGGATGGAGTGCCCTGCACGGTTCTCGGGCTGCAGCCTCTCCCACAATCCCCCGCGGCCGGCCGCGCGTTCGAGTTGCTCCTGCCGATGCACCCACTGCTCGACGCTTCGGATGCGATGGGGATGGATCTCGTCCAGCAGGCCATAGTCGCGCTGGATGACGTTATGCTTCCACTGATTCCAGAAGCCGGTGAAGTTGTCCCGGAAGCTCATCGTGCTCTTGTCGGCCGGGTCCGCGTTGTAGCCGGCCGGCATGTCGGCGACGTGGCTGAAGGCGCGCGCGAAGTAGGTATCGGCATCGACGTCGACGTAGCGGGCGGGATGTCCGGTCACGCGCGTGAACGCGGCGGCGAGGGCATCGTACCTCACGTGCTCGCTGGCGACTTAGAGATCCATGCCGTTCGCGCGCGCCGGATGGTCGAAGAGCCAGCCGACGTAATAGGCGCAATCTTCAAGGGCCACGTGCACGACGGCGCCGTGACCGAGCGGCACCCGCTACGTCACCACGCCGTCCTCGATCCGGGGCGTCATCGGCGTTCGCGAGGAGAACGCCATCTCCAAGTAAGGACCCGTCGTGAACCGGGCCGCTCCCATCCTGCCGCCGTTGTCCACGTTCTGGGACAGGATCCACTCGCCGATGCGGCCCTTGCCGTCGTAGTGCCCGGTCCGGAACCGGGAGTCGTATCCCGATTTCTTCAACGTGTAATCGAGGTTTCCATAGACGAAGAACTTCACACGCTCTTCCAAGGCGATCTCGTAAGCGCGGATCGCCCAGTATGTTTCCGTCTTCTCACCGGCGTTGAAGCCGTCGATGTTTATGAATGCGCCGTCGCATGCGCGGAATCCTGTCCGCAGCGTGCTTTCGTCGGCGAATGTCCCTTCCAGGATCTCGACGTTGCCGAGGCCCAGCAACGACCGCGCTCGGGCCGATCCGCAGTCCCGCGTGAGCGCCAGAACAGAGTATGCCCCATCGCCGACGAGCCCCTTCACGACAGGCAACCCTTGAGCGCTGGTCGCGCCGACAACAAAAATCCGCGAGGTTTTCTGTGATGACACGGCACACGCTCCGATTCAATTTATATAGTGTTAACTCTGATAATCGGAGTAAAGCAAGAACGATATTTTTGACGGCAACGGAGTGGTGCCGCCGCGCATCGCTCGGGACCTCCTAGGCTCGGAACGGCGGATTGCAGTAAACGGGATGCAACGGCGGTCGAGATTTTGGAATTGGACCGGCGAACGGGGGACGTGCGAACGATGCGATTGAGGCGCTTCGAGGGGATGGTCTGTTCGGCAGCCGACGTCATGAGCGCCCTCGGCGACCGTTGGGGCACGCTTATCATGCGTGACCTGATCCTCGGGCTCACCCGCTACGAGGACCTGCTCCAGTCGACGGGAGCGACGAACACCACGTTGTCAGGTCGTCTGAAGGAGCTTGAGGAAAACGGGCTCGTGGAGCGGCGGCTCTATCAGGTCCGGCCGGACCGCTACGAGTACCTGCCCACGGCGCGGGGGCGGGACATCGAGTTGCTCTTGGCCGCGATGGTGCAGATCGGCGACAAATGGAATCTGGCGGGTCGCGAAGGCCCCCCGCTGCGCTTCGTCGATACGCGAACCGGCCACCGCGTCGCGCTGGCGCTCGTCGATGCGAAAACCCGGGAGCCCGTCAGCAGGCGGAACGTGGCGGTCGAAGCGGGGAGCGGCGCAGATGACGTAATGCACTGGCGGCTGGAGCGCGGCGCGGCTGCGAAAGTGCCCGCGCCGGACTGAAGAACGCGCTCCCGCGAAGAAGGGCCACGATCGAGACCCAAAAGCCGCATGCGCGGTCGTCGATGATCGATGGCGCGGGACCCTTCCACCTGCTCCATGAGCAGTGCGGCTGGGGTCCGGACCCCGGCCGCTGGCCTTCTCGAGGCGGACCGTACGTCATCTCGGCTCGGTTCGCTCGGCTTCGTTCAACGCCTGAGACAGGCGCGAGAGCGCGTGTGAGAAACCGGTCATCTCGTCCTGATTGAGGACGCCGAAAATCTGTTCGACAAATTCGCGGCGCATCGGCTCGGAGGCCCGCATCGCTCTGAGACCGGCCGCGGTGATTGAAACTCGCTTCACCCTGCGGTCGCTCGGATCGGGCCGGCGCGTCACCAACCCGTCGCGCTCGAGCAGGTCGAGCGCTTGTGTCACGGTGCGGGGTGCGAGGCCGTAATAGCCCGCGATGTCCGTTGCGCAGACGTCCTGTTCGGCCCGCTGCAAGAAGCACAGCAATTTATTCTGCGCCAGCGAGGCCCCCTGTTTGGTCATGCGCGCGTCAAGCAGACGGTGAAGCCGCTGACCGACCTCGCCGAACTCGCTGGCAACCCTGTCGATCGCACTCATTGCGGTGTGACCTCAAAATATGGATTTGCGCCAGTTTGACGGTTCGGCCTATAGAAAGCGCGCAACCTCAATAAGTCGGACGGCGCCTTTTCTCAAGCGTCCCTGGGTGTTTCCGCCGTCCGCCTCCTGCACGGGAAGCAACGCCCAGATGAGGTGCCTCAGCGATGGCGGCAAGTCCGTGCTTCAACAAGTCCATCCTTCAACGCGCCCGGAGAACCAGATGAAACGGATCACAACCAGTTCCTCTCGACCATCGACGGGCTGAATGTCACCGATGTCTAACGTCCGACGCCGGGTGTCGGTGAAGTTCTGATGAAAATCGGTGCGAACTCGATCAACTTTCACGATTGTATGGTCGCGATTGGTTATCTTCCGGTACCCGTCGAGCGCGTGCTGATGTCCGATGGGGCCGGTGAGGTGGTCGAGGTTGGGGCAGACGTCACCGAGTTCGCAGTCGGCGACCGTGTAATCGGCACGCTCCATGCCGCTTGGCTGGAAGGGCCGCCGACCGCCGCACGGATGCAGACGATGCGCGGCAATCAGGTCGACGGGTTCGCCAGCGAATATGTCGCAATGCCCGTGCATGCCTTCACAAAGATGCCGGCGAGTATGACCGATGAGGAAGCCGCGACGCTGCCCTGCGCCGGTCTGACCGCTTGGCGAGCCCTAATGGTCGAGGGTGATGTGAAGCCCGGCGACACCGTGCTGATCGAAGGCACCGGCGGCGTCTCGATCTTCGCGCTCCAATTCGCCAAGATGGCAGGGGCGACGGTCATCGCTATCACCTCCAGCGCCGAAAAGATGGCCAAGTTGCGTGATCTCGGCGCGGACCATGTCGTCAACTACAAAGAGACGCCCGAATGGGGGCCGCGGGTGCTCGAATTGTCGGGCGGCGACGGCGTCGATCACGTCGTCGAGGTCGTCGGCGGCGAGCTGACGCAGGTGATGAAGTCGTCCAAGGTCGGCGCCAGCATCTACATGATCGGGATGCTCAGCCAGAAGCCGATCGAGGTTCCGCCGATGGGCATCATGCTCGGCAATCGCCGGATCATCGGCCTGTCGGTCGGCAGCCGCGAGCAGCAGAAGGGGATGGTCCGCGCGATCGACGCCAACGGGCTGAAGCCGGTGATCGACCGCGTGTTTCCGTTCGACGAGATGGCGACGGCGTTCGGTTACCAGGAGGCGGGGTCGCAGGTCGGGAAGATCTGCCTTTCCTGGTAGTTAAGGCCGACCCTGGTCGCATCCGTTAACGCGATGCAGCTTTTTGAGTACCGTCACGATCACGGGTTTGGGCCGGGACGGGTGGGGTTGCCAGGGTGGGCAAGCTGTAGATCGGCTTTCGAGCATGCCCCCGCCCGCGTCTCTGCTTAAGCCATTGTGCAATGGACCAAATCGCCTTGAGTGGCGGGGCCACGATCAGTGCCGACCGTGACCTCAACAAAAAGCTTAGATCTGCTTTTTTATCAGCGAACTAGGTGCTGGGTTCCAAACCATTGAGGGTCGCCTGGTCGACCCTCCACACCCTGGTCCGTCAGGCCGCGAGCACCTCGTTGCCCCGCAGCGGCACCTCCCCGGACCGGCCGAGCCGGAAAGCCATTTCCCTCACTATCTCGTCTGGCCCCCGCCAGATGACGGATGCTCCGGCCAGAACCTTGGGCTGGCCGTCCTCGACGATCCAGATGCAATCCGCCTCCTCGTTGGCCGAGCACAACCGTTGGTCGGCGTGCAGGGTCTCGAGTCGGTGCGCGACCTCGAAGCTTGCGATCAGTGCGCTTGGATCAGAGCAATACTGATGCAGGAAAGCTCGGATCCCATTCGAATTCGTTGCCATCAAGCCGCTGCCGACAATTGTAGCTTGATCCCGTTTCGTTCGCCTAGGTATTTCCAGTGACGAGCTTCGAGCCCATCACTGGATTTTTCGCAGGAATGACGATCCGGTGCTGTGATTTGCTACGTCTCGTTTTATCTACGATTCTTCATTCGTGGCAAAACAGTCATAATCTCCGAAACTTTGGCGAGAACATCATACGTCCGCTTGTGGGCAATCTTCGCGCCCTTGCGAGCATACTGCGGGTCTCACCACGCCTTGGTACTGTTTCCGAAAATTATGCCTTTCGGTAGTGACCTACCACGAAGCAAAACTGATCATCTTTTTCCGGACGACACGAATGCCGCCCCGATCTTTCAAGAGCAGCCCGTCGTGGACCCGCAGGTGTCGCACTTCAGGCAGGTGCCATTCCGGACCAGCGTGAAGTTCGCGCATTCCGGGCAGGCCTCGCCGACATAGCCCTTCATCTTCGCCTCGGCGCGGCGGTCGGCGACGCTCCGCTCCGCCTTGGCGAAGGGGAGGGAGTCGGCGATCGTCTCGGCCTGGCCGGCAATCGCCGGCTCCGCCTTCAACGCCGTGCTGCCGCGGATCGCGTGGACCGTGCCGCCGGCCGGCGCCGTCTGACCGGCATTCGCCGCTCCGACGCCGAGGCTCCCCCCGGCCGGCCCGCCCTGAATCAGGGTCAGCCGGTCAGCTGAGCCGCGCAGCAGGCCGCGGGAGACCACCGAGGAGGCTGGCGCGGGCTTGGGACCCTCGCGGGTCGTGTCGCCGCTCTCGCCGCCGCCGATCACCGTGCCGCCGATCTCGGCGGGGCTGACATGGGCGAGGTCGKYGCGGCCGAGATASGAGAYSGCSAGYTCSCGGAACACGTAGTCGAGGAKCGASGTCGCGYTCTTGATSGCGTCGTTGCCCTGCACGAAGCCCGCCGGCTCGAACCGCGTGAAGGTGAAGGCCTCCACATATTCCTCCAGCGGCACGCCGTACTGGAGGCCCAGCGAGATCGCGATGGCGAAGTTGTTCATCAGGCTCCGGAAGGTCGCGCCCTCCTTGTGCATGTCGATGAAGATCTCGCCGAGGCGGCCGTCGTCGTACTCGCCGGTGCGCAGGTAGACCTTGTGGCCTCCCACCACCGCCTTCTGGGTGTAGCCCTTCCGGCGCGTCGGGAGCTTCTCGCGGGACCGGATCCGCTCGACGCGCTCGATCACCCGCTCGACGATCTTCTCCGCCACCGCCGCGGCCTTGGCGGCCGCCGGAGCCTGGAGCAGCGCCTCGATGCCCTCGTCCGCCTCGTCGTCCTCCTCCGAGATGAGGGCGGCGTTCAGCGGCTGCGACAGCTTCGAGCCGTCGCGGTAAAGGGCGTTCGCCTTGAGGGCGAGGCGCCAGGACAGCAGGTAGGCCGCCTTGCAATCCTCCACCGTGGCGTCGTTGGGCATGTTGATGGTCTTGGAGATCGCTCCCGAGATGAAGGGCTGCGCCGCGGCCATCATGCGGATGTGGCTCTCGACCGAGAGGTAGCGCTTGCCGATGCGGCCGCAGGGGTTGGCGCAATCGAAGACCGCGTAGTGCTCGAGCTTGAGGAAGGGCGCGCCCTCCAGCGTCATCGCCCCGCAGATATGCGTGTTGGCGGCCTCAATCTCCTTCTTCGAGAAACCGAGGAAGGGCAGCAGCTCGAAGGTCGGATCCGCCAGCTTCTCGGCCGGGACCTTGAGCGTCTGGATCAGGAAGTCGTCGCCGAGAGTCCAGCGGTTGAAGACGAACTTGATGTCGAAGGCCGACTTGAGACCCTTCTCCACCGCGGCGATCTTGTCGTCGGTGAAGCCCTTCGCCCGGAGGGTCGTCGGGTTGACGCCCGGCGCCTGTCCCATGGAGCCGTGGCCGACCGCGTAGGCCTCGATCTCGGCGATCTCGGACTCGCGGTAGCCCAGCGCCCGCAGGGCGTCCGGCGCGGCCTGGTTGATGATCTTGAAGTAGCCGCCGCCGGCGAGCTTCTTGAACTTCACCAGGGCGAAGTCGGGCTCAATGCCGGTGGTGTCGCAATCCATCACGAGGCCGATCGTGCCGGTCGGCGCGATCACCGTGGCCTGCGCGTTCCGGTAGCCGTGCTCCTCGCCGAGTTTCAGCGCCCGGTCCCAGGCGGCCCGGGCATGGTCGCCGAGGTCCGCCTGCGGGATGTTGGCATGGTCGAGGGCGACCGGCGCGACGTTCAGGAACTCGTAGCCCTCCGCCTCGCCGTGGGCCGCCCGGCGATGGTTGCGGATCACCCGCAGCATCGCGTCGGCATTCTCGTCGTAGGCCGGGAAGGTCCCGAGTTCGGCGGCCATCTCGGCGGACGTGGCGTAAGCGACTCCGGTCATGATGGCGGTGAGCGCGCCGGCGAGCGCGCGGCCCGCGTCGGAATCGTAAGGCAGGCCCATGGTCATCAGCAGGCCGCCGATATTGGCGTAGCCGAGACCGAGGGTGCGGTAGCGGTAGGAGAGCTCCGCGATCTCCTTGGACGGGAACTGCGCCATCATCACGGAGATCTCGAGCACCACCGTCCAGAGGCGGTTGAGGTGCTCGAACGCCTCCACGTCGAAGCGCTTGGTCTCACGGTCGTACATCGTCAGCAGGTTCGCCGAGGCGAGATTGCAGGCGGTGTCGTCGAGGAACATGTACTCGGAGCACGGATTCGAGGCCCGGATCCGCCCGCCGGCCGGGCAGGTGTGCCAATCGTTCATCGTGGTGTTGAAGTGCAGGCCCGGATCCGCCGAGGCCCAGGCCGCCTCGCCGATCCGCTCCCAGAGGTCGCGGGCCTTCAGGGTCTTGGTCACCTTGCCGGTGGTGCGCGCCTGGAGAGTCCAGTCGGCGTCCGCCTCGACGGCGCGCAGGAAGTCGTCGGTCAGCGAGACCGAGTTGTTTGAGTTCTGGCCTGCGACCGTGAGGTAGGCCTCCGAATCCCAGTCGGTGTCGTAGACGGGGAAGTCGATCTTGGTGAAGCCCTGCCGGGCGAACTGCACGACGCGCTTGATGTAGGCATCCGGAACGGAGGCGCGGCGGGCGGCCTTGATCTCGCGCTTGAGGGCCGGGTTCCGCTCCGGATCGAAGCAGGCATCGCCCTCCGCCTCGCACTGGGTGCAGGCCTTCATCACGAGGTTGAGGTGCTTGGAGACCACCTTCGAGCCGGTCACCAGGGCGGCGACCTTCTGCTCCTCCTTCACCTTCCAGTCGATGAAGGACTCGATGTCCGGATGGTCGATGTCGACGATCACCATCTTGGCGGCTCGCCGCGTGGTGCCGCCCGACTTGATCGCGCCGGCCGCCCGGTCACCGATCTTGAGGAAGCTCATCAGGCCCGACGACTTGCCGCCGCCACCGAGCTTCTCGTTCTCGCCGCGCAGCATCGAGAAGTTGGAGCCGGTGCCGGAGCCATACTTGAACAGGCGCGC
This sequence comes from Methylobacterium sp. P3_A11, assembly GCF_056403155.1. NCBI lineage: Bacteria > Pseudomonadati > Pseudomonadota > Alphaproteobacteria > Hyphomicrobiales > Methylobacteriaceae > Methylobacterium > Methylobacterium sp. P3_A11. The sequence continues at coordinate 63,846 of NZ_JBFUGA010000020.1, read as the reverse complement.
CTCACGCACCCACAGGTCCATGATGCCGCCCTCGTTCACGAGGTCGTCCTGGACCGACTGGATGAAGCAGGCGTGGGGCTGCGGGTGCTCGTAGGCCGAGGCCGACTTGGTCAGCGCTCCGGTCTTCGGATCGCAATAATAATGGCCCTGGCTCGGGCCATCGATACCGTAGGCCCAGTGCAGGCCGGTGTTGAACCATTGCGGCGAATTCGGCGCCACCATCTGGCGGGCCAGCATGGAGCGCAACTCGTCCATGAAGGCCGAGGCATCTTCCTCCGACGAGAAGTAGCCGCCCTTCCAGCCCCAGTAGGTCCAGCAGCCGGCGAGCCGGTCGAACACCTGCGTGGCAGAGGATTCGGAGATGAATCGCTCGTCCTCGGGCAGCTCGGCCAGGGCTGCGTCGTCCGGAACCGAGCGCCAGAGGAAGGAGGGGACCGCGTTCTCTTCGACCTTGCGGAGGCGGGCCGGCACACCGGCCTTGCGGAAGTACTTCTGCGCGAGCACGTCGCTCGCCACCTGGCTCCAGCTCTCCGGAACGTCGATGCCGTCGAGGCGGAACACCACCGACCCGTCCGGGTTGCGGATCTCGCTCAGGGTCTTGCGGAAGGGGATGCCGGCGTAGGGCGATTGTCCGGCCGTTGTGTAGCGACGATCGAACCGCATGAAACACACCTCTCCCGACGGGACGCGACGGCCCCGGCCCCGCGCGACGCGGGGTCTTTGCCCGATGATGGGATTCGGACCCGACCGCACCCACGGACAGGTGCGCCTCGGCATCGCGAATGAAATCTAGGAACGGTCGGCTCTGCCCAACGCACCACTTCAACGGGCGCCACCGATGGAGGGAGAATACCGCCGCCTTCGCTCTCACGTCAACAAGTGGTGTTCGATGGGCTTGTTCCCCGCTAGATGTTGTGCCGGCTCGCAAAAGCCTGTGGATATCATCCCCGCCCGGGATAAGTGTCCTTCCTGCTTTCCAGAATCGGATCGGGAAAATTTTGCATTCACACCCGAAGTTGTAAGCGCCGGCGATCTCATCGCGTCGGCGGCCGGACGCGGCTGCGGAGCGTTGCCGCGTAGCGACAGTTCGGTCTTGCGGCTGGACTCGCACGCGCGCGGTCACCATAACGGCGCCGAGAAGCGCCCCTGCGGCGCGGCACGACACCGGGACCGGCGATGGCGCTGAAGGACACTTTGCTGCGCGTCTTCACGTGGTGGAACGGCCAGACCGTCTCCCTGGCGATGCAGACGGCGCGTACCGGGATCTTCGTCGGCGAGGACGAATTCGGGAACAAGTACTACAAGGCTGAGGGCGCGCTGATCGATCGGTCGGTCGGCTCGGAGCGGCGGTGGGTGGTCTATAATGGCTATGCCGACGCCTCGAAGGTACCGCCGGGCTGGCGCGGCTGGCTCTGCCACAACGTCGACCTCGCTCCGAGCCAGGAGACGTATCAGCCGCGTGCGTGGCAGAAGCCGCATGTCGAGAACCAGACCGGTACGGCGAACGCCTACCGGCCGCAGGGCTCGCAGCTGTCCTGGGGCTCCCGTCCGGCTGCGACGGGCGACTACGTCTCTTGGACCCCGGGCGAGTAGACCGGACCCAGGGCGCGGGGAGAAGCCACCCCGCGGCCGCCCGGCGCCCTTTTGCCGCCACCGTTCCGGTGTTCATGGCCGGCCAATCCCGACCGTCCGCCGCGCATCTGACGGCGCGGCCGGCCACCCTCGTCTAGGGGTCCGAGCCTTGAGCCGCATCACAGCCCTCGTACGCCGCGCGCTCGCCCCGAGCCTGGCGCTCGCTCTCTGCGTCGGTCCCGCCGCCGCCGACAAGATCAAGAACCCGACTGCGGTGTTCTCCGGCCTCGACAAGATCACCGGCCGAATCGTGTCGTTCGAGGTAGCGGTCGACGAGACCGTGCAGTTCGGCGCCCTGCAGCTCACGCCGCGGGTTTGCTACACGCGGCCGCCCACAGAGAGCGCCAAGACCACGGCGTTCCTTGAGGTCGACGAGGTGACCCTCGACAACAAGTACCGCCGGATCTTCACCGGATGGATGTTCGCGTCGAGCCCAGGCCTGCACGCGATCGAGCACCCGATCTACGACGTGTGGCTGGTCGACTGCAAAGGCGGCAGCGACGTGATCGCCGAGGCCAAGGAGCAGGAGGACGTTCCGGCCGTCGCGGCCAAGCCCGAGAAGGCCAAGCGTCCGGGCAAGGATGCGACCAAGACCGCGCAGCAGATCAACGCGGCCGGCCAGGTGGACGTGGAGGCGCCGCGCGGCGTACCGGTCCAGCCGCGGCAGAAGCCGTCGCGCAAGTTCTTCCCATCGAACGAAGGCCCGGCGCCTGCTCCGCCGCCGCCGCAGCAGCCCCAGAACTTGTTCGACGCGCTGTTCCGCTAGGATAGCGCCCGAGCGGGCTGCGCGACTCCGGTGGCCGCGACCCACGGCGTGGGGGACGTAGCGGCCACCGGACGCACGTGCGCTTCAAGCGACGTTGACGCGCCGCCCCCGGTTCCAGGCGAGGAACGGCACGCCGGAGAGCAATCCGGCCAGGGCCGCGCGGTTCTGATGGCATCCGTTGACCGACACCCGGGGCAGGGCCTGGAGATGTCCGGCATGCTCCGCGAACAGGTGCCCGGGCCGTGTGGTGACCGCGGTCGCGAAGCCCATGTCCCGCGCGAAGGCGAATTCCCGCGGACCTGCCGAAGTCGGGTCGCCGACCGGGTAGGAGAGGTGCCGCACGGGGCGACCGAGCTCCGCCTCGATCCGGGCGCGCCCGTCGGCGATCTCCCGGGCAGCGGTGGCAGCGTCGTGTTTCGCCAGCATGGGATGGCTGACCGTGTGGGCGCCGATCGTGACGGCCGGGTCGGAGGCGAGGTCGCGCAGTTCCGCCCAGGACAGGCACAGTTCCGAGGCAACCCGGCCGGGTTCAAAGCCGGCTTGCCGACAGAGCGCCGCAATCTGGTCGAGGAGGTCGCCTTCGCCGCCGCCGCGCAGGTCGCGGTAGAGCGCCTCGAAGGCGAGCGCCTTCTCCTGCGGGCTGCGCGCCGGCAGGTCGAGGCTTCGAGCACCGATGCCGATCCGCACCCGATCCAGGCGCGCGATGGCCCGTTCCAGCTCGATCCACCAGAGCCGACCGGCCTGATCGGCGAAGCCGCTGGTGACGAAGAGCGTCCACGGTGCGCCGTACCGGGCCAGGACGGGGCGCGCGTGCACGACGTTGTCCCGGTAGCCGTCATCGAAGGTCAGGACGGCGAAGGGCGGCCCGTAATCGGGCTCGGCCAGGCGCTCCGGCACGGCGTCCAGGCCGACGATCTCGAAGCCGCGGGCGTCGAGTTCGCGCAGGGTCAGGTCGAGGAACTCGGGCGTGATGCCGAGCAGGCGGTTCGGCGCGAAGGCCGGCACCGGCTCGGGGCTGACATGGTGGAAGGTGAGGATCACGCCCAGGCCGCGGGCCGCGGGGCTCAGCCAGCGATCGGCACCGACGGCCTGGATGGCGCGGAACCCGGACGCGAAAACCCGTTGCTTGGCACGCGACGACAGCATGTCCCTGAACCGTTCGGGCCGCAGGACCCGTGCCCGGGCAGGATTGCGGCGGCTCGGTAAACAAAGTCGAAAGCATCCGCGCCGGGGGCGACGACCGGCAACGGAGTGTTAGCCACGGCCGCTCTTTGCGTGATCCTCTTGCTCCGCGATCGCCACTTCAACGGTTGAGGACACGGGCTGTTCAGTCCCCAGCGCCAGGGTGTGAGCTGCGTGGGATCGCAGACGGTCCCCGGGAGATCGGAACATGGCGGTCGGCGTCCAGCTAGCGGGAAGGGACATGGTCGGCTCGCGAACCGCAGAGGGGCTCGTCGCGGAGATCGCCTCCGACCTCGCGCAGGCCGAGGCGCTCTGGCGCCGTCTGGAGACCGACCCCGCCAGCCTCAGCACCCCGTACCAGCGATTCGACTGGGTGAGCGCGTACCTGCACGCGACGCAGCAGGCCGGGAACGCGCGCATCGCGATCCTGCGGGACGTGGATGGGCGGGCGCGCATCCTCATACCGCTCACGGTGCAGCGGGAATCCGGTCTCCGTGTCGCGCGGACGGTCGGCGATACGCACGCGAACTACCACATGCCGCTCTTCGCCACCCGCGATGCCGCGGCGATCCCCCACGGCGAGATCGTCGCGGCGCTGATCCGGGCAGGGCGCGCGGCCGGTATCGATGCCTACGCGCTCATGCATCAGCCGCGGATGTGGGAGGGAGCGGCAAACCCCCTCGCCGTGGGAGGTGAGCCCGAGGCCAGCGACGCCTACGGCCTCATGCTCGGACCGGACCCGGACGCGACCGTACAGAGGGTCTTCAGCGCCGATGCCCGCAAGAAGCTGCGCTCGAAAGAGAAGCGACTCGTGCAGGGGCACGGCGCCATCCGCTACCGCATGGCCGAGACCCCCGAGGAGGCCGCGCGTCTGCTGGCGGCGTTCTACGCGCAGAAATCGGTCCGCTTCGCCGGGATGGGAATCTCCGATCCCTATGCCGACCCTGCGATCCGAAGCTTCCTCACGACGGCTTCGAGCGGTGCCGCTCCAACACTGGAGATTCACGCCCTCTGCCTGACCGAGAGCGGCCGCGTTCTGGCGACCTTCGGCGGCGCAGTGAGCGACCGGCGTTTCAGCGGCATGATGACCGCGTTCGATGCCGATCCAGAGATCGCCCGGTTCAGCCCGGGCGACCTGCTGCTGCAGCATCTGGTCCGCGATCAGACGGCGCGGGGCCGCCAGGGTTTCGATCTCGGAGTCGGCGAGGCCCGCTACAAGGCCAGCATCTGCGACGAGACGATCGGGCTTGTGGAAACGATCGTTCCGGTGACTCTACGGGGGCGGACCTACGGGACCCTGCGGAGGAGCCTGACGCGCGCGAAGCGGCGCATCAAGCGCGATCCGCGCCTCTATGCCGTCCTCAAGCGGCTGCGGTCGTTCCGCAAGCCGTGACGGGCGGTTTCCGCGCGCCGGGACCGCGTCTGCGACGCGTCGCCTAAGCGGCGTTCAGGCGAAGCTCGGCGCGCGGATCCGCGACATCCGCGCCCGCCGGACGGTCCTGGGCCACCAGGATCTGACCGGCACCGGCGTCCTCCGCGAGGGCGTAGAGATCGGCCAGAGCCGGATCTTCGGCATCCGCATTGGATGCGATCACGACGCTGTCCATGAAGCCGGCGACGAGTTCGAGCAGGTCGACGGCGCCGGGTGCGGCGTAGAGCCGGCAGACCACCCAGTCATAGGCTTCCGCCATGGCTTCGAAGGTGAGCGCCAGGGCATCCTCCTCGTCGAACAGGACCGTCGATGCCGCCAGTCCGGCCTCGATCCGATGCAGGCCGGTGCTGCCCCGGGCATCAATCACGTCGAGGAAGGCGGCCTCGCCGGCGACCAGGTCGGAGAAGCCGAGCCGGGCGGACCCGTCGCCCGGTACGTTCAGGTCCACGGCGACGAGGCTTCCCTCGCGACCCAGGGTTCGGGTGAGCGCCTCGGGAAGCGCCGCCGCCCCGCGCTGATCCTCGGTCTCGACGATCAGGATCCGCCGGCCGGTCTGCCCCCCCGGGGCGCGGGGCGCACCGGCGATGCGCGCGACGAGCGGGGCCAGGTCGAAGCCCTCGGCGAAGGTGCCGGAGTGTGCGGGGAACGGCGCCGGTGCGGCAGCCGCGACCGCGTCGGCAGGCCCAGTCCAGCGCACCGACGGCATCGCCTCCGGAAACGCGAAGGCCGGCCGGTCAAGGACCGGTTCGCGGCGATGGTGATCGTCCGTTGGGTCGCCATCGCGCTCGGCCGCGGCGCGGCGGGGCTCGGCGAGGAGCGCGCTGGCGATGACGCCGCCGGCCGACAGCATGAGGGTCAGCAGCGTTGCGAAGGCGACGATCGGCAGCTTCTTGGGGAAGGACGGCACTTCGGGCGTCACGGCCCGGGATACGATGCGGGCGTCGGCGGGCGTGGCGGCCTCGCCATCGCGCGCCGCGGCCTCGCGGTAGCGCGACAGGTAGGATTCGAGCTGGTCGCGCTGGGCCTTGGCCTCACGCTCCAGCGCCCGGAGCTGGATCTCGCTGGCATTCCCACGCACGACCACGTCCTGCTGGCCGTCGACGGCGGCCTGCAGACTCTCGACCCTGGCGCCTGCGATCTTGGCGTCGTTCTCCATGGTGCGCACGACGCGCTCGGCCGAGGCCTTGATCTGCGCGTCGAGATCCTCGAGCTGGGCGTTGATCTCCTTGATCCGCGGATGGGCCGGCAAGAGCGTGCGCGACTCGAGGGCGAGTTGCGCGCGCACCGTGATCCGGTTCTCGACGATCCGCCGAATCACCTCATTATTGGCGACATCCGGAATCTCGTAAGCGCGCCCGTCCTTGATCAGGCCCTTGATGGCCTTCACCTTGCCGTCGAGATCGGCCCTGAGGATCCGCGCCGCGGAGAGCTGGCTCGACAATTCGCCGAGCTGCTGGGCATTCAGTGGCCGGCCGGTCGCGCCGGCACTGCCCACGAGTCCGTTCTTGGCCCGGAACGCCTCGACCTTCGCCTCAGCCTCCGCGACGCGCTTGCGCAGGCCGTCGATATTGCCCCCGAGCCATGTCGAGGCATAGCGGGCGGTGTCGACCTTATCGGCCTCCAGCGAGCCGATGTAGAGCTTCGCGATCGTATTGGCTGCCTCTGCGGCTAGCCTCGCGTCTTTCGACCGGAATTCGATGGTCAGGATACGAGACTTGCCGGCCGGATAAACCAGCAGGTGGTCGAAATAGGCATCGAGCACCCGGTCCTCTGCCGGGCGATCCAGGGGATTGGCGCCGATGCCGAGCATCATCATCAGGCGCTGCACCGGGCCGATACTGCCGGCGCCGGGATCGAATTCGGCGTTGCCCACGAGCTTGAGTCGGCGGATCGCCTCCCGGGCGAGGTCCCGCGACATGACAACCTGCACCTGGCTCGCCACAGCCTGCTCGTCGATCGGAGCGAGCTGGTCCGTGCGCTCCTGCGCGGTGCGAGCGAAGGCGGGATCGCGGCTCTCCAAGAGGATTTTCGCCTCACCGGTGTAGCGGGGGCTGACCACGTTGACGAAGACGGTCGCGCCCAGCGCGACCACCAGGGTCGGGCCGACGATCCAGCCGATCGAGCGCCGCAGGATCCGCGGCAGCTGCGCCAGGCTGAGGCCTTCCTCGGCGCGCGGCTGCGGCCCGGGCGCGGCGGAGGTCGAGCGTTGACGTATTGAGGACATGCGGACGCTCTGAACGCGGAGACAGACCGGGTGGGCATGACTGCCGTCCCGCGCCCATTAGTGGATGTTAAGGTTGCTCAAGGGTTAAAGAGCGCGCGAAGTGCTTCCGCGCGGCGGCCGGGCCGGGGGCGATCAAGTTTCATTAACCTTAACCGCCTAGATCAGGCCGCAACGGCATCAATGACGGCGATGGTGATGAACCGGCGCGCTCTGCTCCTCGCACTTGGCTCGACGATGGCACTGGGCGGCTGCCTGAGGCCGAGCTTCCGCACCGACCAGCTCGATGCCACCGGCACCGGCTCGATCGCGGCCCGCTACACGCTGGCGGCGGGCGACAAGCTGCGCGTGATCGTCTTCGGCCAGGACAATCTGTCGAACATCTACGCGGTCGACGGCGCCGGCCGCATCGCCATGCCGCTGATCGGGACCGTGCAGGTCGGCGGCCAGACCACGGCTCAGGCCGCCAAGGCGGTCGAGGCCAAGCTCGCCTCCGGCTTCGTGCGCGAACCCCACGTAACCGTGGAGGTCGACGCCTACCGGCCCTTCTACATTCTCGGCGAGGTGACCACCTCGGGTCAGTATCCATTCGTGAACGGGATGACCGTCGAGACGGCGGTGGCGATCGCTGCGGGCTTCGGCCCCCGGGCGGCGCGGGACTATGCCGTCCTCACCCGCGATGCGGGCGGATCGCTCGTCTCGGGCATCGTGCCGATGACCTACGCGGTCCGTCCCGGCGACACGATCGTGGTCAAAGAACGCTTCTTCTGAGCGATCTCGCAGCCGCTCACTGAGCGCCCTGCCACGGGTTGATCACCCGCATGGCCGTCTTCTCCGTCGGGATCGGTGTCGCGATCTCGGGCACCGGTTTCGCGGCGCGCGCCACCATGCGGCGCGCTTCCTGCGCGGGCAGGGCGCCTACCGGGGTGAAGAGACCGGCCAGCACCTTGCGGGTGCCCCGGCTAACGTAGTGCGAATTCTGGACCGGCTCGAAATCCCGGATCGCGTGGCGCTTGTCGGGATTTCCGGTGAAGACCCGGGCGCCGGTATTCAGCACCACGATATCGCCGGGACGCAGCGTCTCGTCCTTGAGGAGCGCCGCCGTCGCGCCGGCCTTCATGTCGATGGGCGTCTGGCGCTCGCTGATATCGCGTTCCTTGACGCGGATCTTCAACGGCAGCGCGGCGTAGCGGGTCTGGAAGCGCCGGCGGGCGGCGCCGAGCCGAGGGGTCGCGCGTCGTCGGCCGAAGACGGAGGCCGCGACGGGCGCGGCCTGCGTCGGTGCCGGCTGAGCCTGTGGCGCCGGCCGGACACCGAACAGCATCTCGAGAAAACCCACCTCGGCCGCCTGAGCCTGGAACGCGGTGCCCGCGAGAAGGCCGCCGAAGACCGTGACGGCCAGCAATCTGCGCACGCGAAGCCTCATGGCATCCTCCGGAAGCGACGCCCGCTACGAGCGTCCATCCCTCAACCGCAAGGCGTACTGGAGGGTTCCGGACGCGCGACGGCCTGTGGGGCGAGAACGCCAGTTTCCGTGGCGGTGTGATAATCGGCGAGTCGATGGGTTGAGGTGGGCCGGGATCGGCGCACGCTCACGGTCGTGTGGCGAACCTCAGCCCGGAGCCGATTGCTCGCCCTCACCGATGCAATCGAGAGCCCGTTCCACGGCGCTTACGGCATCCAAGAGATGCTGAACCGTGCGCTCGACTTCGAGCGCGGGGCGTCCCATCGCGGCGGCGCGGGCGCTGACATCCTCGAGCTGCTCCAGCAGGGCGAGGAGATCGCCGGCTACGGCCACGACCTCGCAGCGGGCGAGGCGCGTGACGGTCGAGCGGGGACGGAAGGGCACGACATTGCTCATTGCGGAGGGTTTTCGCCCGAAACGGCTTGGTTTCGCCAGGGGGGAGGGACCGCACTCAACACGATTGGCCGCCCGTATCCGCCGGAAACGGGGGGTGTGGTGGATTTTCCGTGGCCGCTGCGCATCGGAGGCGGCAGAACGGATTTACACGTTGCGCGCGACCTTGACGGACGCGCCTCCGCCCTGACCATGCCGCGAGACCTCACGTTTCGGGCTTAGTCCGGTCGATGCCGGGTCGAGGCTCGGCCTTGCTACGCTTCAGGATTCACGATGCGCTTGATCCTTCTCGCCCTCTCCGCGCTGGCCATCGGCGGCCTGTGCGCCTGCTCCACCAGCGAGGGGCCGGACTCCCGCAGCGGACTCAGCGAGAGCTTCAACCTCGACAATTATCGGGCCTCCAGCAACACCAACGGCACCCAGACCCGTCGGGACGTGAACCGCGCCTACACCCAGCCGACGCTGCCGACGATCGGCAACCGCGGGATGTGAGGGCGAAAGCCGGCGCGGGTCAGCGCTTGGCGAGCGCATCCGCGAAGGCGGCGATCCGGTTGCGGGCGTAGACCGGCAGGCCGGCGCTGATGGAGTTGCCGGTGTTGAAGCTGGAATTGCCCATCAGCACCTGCGCGGGCAGCAGGTTCTTCAGGACCGGCACGCGGGCATACTCGGCCTTCCGGTCGAGGACGTCTCCCTTGATGGCGAGCGCCATGTAGGTGCTGACCACCGTCTTGGTGGGATCGTTCGGCATCGGCTGGAACACGGCCAGGAACTTGCCGAACCGGAGGATCTGGTTGACCCAGAAGATCGTCTGCTCGAGGCCGCCGGTGACCGACGTATCGATCTTGGTGAGTGCCTGAAGCGGCGCGCCCTGGTCCGGACCGAGCACGCGCAACTCGCTCTGGAACGACACGAACTCGGCGATCTTCTTGGCCGAGCCGTCTTCCAGCTTGTTGGCGAGCTTCACGCCGAGCGGCAGCTTGCCCTCGAGGTCGTAGCGCGACTCGATGCAGGCCCCAGCACCCTCGCACCAGGGGCGGTCCGGACGCTTGGCGAAGGCGGCGGCCGGATCCTTGTTGGGTGTCACTTCGGCGGCCGCGATGGCGCGGTGCTTGATCGCCGGATCCATCTTCTGGACGAAGGCGAGGTTGGCGAAGGCCTGGAGGTCGATCGCCTCGGGCGGCCGCGGGACCACGAAGCGCCCCTCGGCCACGTAGACCTTGAGGGTCTCGTGCCGGGGCTTGGTCACGCCGTTCACCGTGACCGTGTAGTCCGGCTCCTTGTAGCCAGGGTAGGGAGCAAGCGCCGCGGCCTCGGCCGGGCGCGCCTTCAGCCAGTCGAGATAGGGGATCAGCCCGTTCTCCGGCACCGACGGGTTGTCGCGATGGTCCGTGAACAGGATCTGCCCCGGCTTGATCGTCGACGGATCGACGGCCCCGACCGAGGGCACCTCCTTGATCCGCTCGGATCCCGGTGCCGGCGCGGTGTTGGCGGCGGGCGTCTGGGCGCGGACCGGGAGCGCCGGAAGGGCGACCGTGAGGGCGGCCGCGAGGGCGGCAGGGAGCTGCGTTCGCAACGGGACTCTCATCCTTGGAGTAGGGCGGTCAGTAACCGGGGTCTTCGCCGAACAGGTAGTCCGGATCGCGGCGCCGCGGCCGGCGCGCCTCGTCGTCCCCGCCGAACGGCGAGCGGGCCGTCTGGCCAGGCCAAGGCCTGTAGGGATCCCTGTACGGGTCTTGGGCGGGGGGATCCACGTCGCCCTGTGCACGGCGGCTGCGCGGCGACGGTCGCTCGCCGAACGGATCCAGAAGATCGCCCCGCGACCGTTCGCCGGTCATGTTGCCGTAGTAGTCGCCCGCCACGTTGGCGCCGTCCTCGGCACCGGCGAGATCGCCATCCTCGGCGTCGGGCCGCATGGCGTAGAGCGTCTCGCGCGGCACCAAGCGGTATTGCGTGTCGGCCATCCTCCCGTCGCCGCTCGTGCGGAAATGCTCGAGATAGCCGCCACCCGCGACCCGCACGCCGCTGCGTGGATCGATCGGCAGGTCCGCGATGAACGGGCGCGTCTCGGGGGAGGGGCCTCGCAGCGGCGTCTTGGCGATGCCGTTGGCCCAGGCCGCCTGCAGGATGGCCGAGGCGATCGGCACCGAGACATGGCCRCCGGTCTGCCCGCGGCCGAGGGTCTTGCGGCTTCCGTCGGCATTGTCGTAGCCGACCCAGACCACCACCGAGACCTCGTTGGTGAGGCCGGCGAACCAGGCGTCGTTCTCGTTTTCCGAGGTGCCGGTCTTGCCGGCCACGTAGGCCGAGACCTTCGACAGCGCCGCCGCCGTGCCGTGCTGGGTCACGCCCTGCAGCATCGTCTTGAGCTGGTAGAAGGACACTCGGTCGGCGGAGGCGAGCCGCACCGGCTCCTTGGCTGCGTGCGTGTAGAGCGCCTTCCCGTCCCGCTCGACGGATTCCAGGGCGTAGGGTGCCGGACGGGCGCCCTCGTTGGCCACCGACGCGTAGAAGCCCGCGAGGTCGAGCATCCGAACTGGCTGGGCGCCCAGCACGAAGGGGTAATAGGGCTCGCACTCGGCGTAGATCTGCGCCTCCAGGGCGATGTCGCAGACCCGCTTCAGGCTGGCCGGCGCCTTGGGGGCGATTCCGCCCTGGAGCAGGCGCGCGGTGACGAGGTTCTTGGAGAATTCCAGGCCGCGCCGCAGGGTGGTCGGACCCGAGCCGCCCCCTTCGTAATTCTTCGGCGACCAGGAATCGCCCGACCCGCCGATCGGCGGCAGGGTGACGGCGGAATCCATCACCAGCGTGTTCGGCTGCAGGCCGGCATTGAGCGCGGCGAGATAGGTCAGCGGCTTCAGGGTCGAGCCCGGCTGGCGCACCGTCTGGGTGACCCGGTTCAGCTGGCTTAACGGGTACGAGAAGCCGCCGGACATCGCGAGGATCCGGCCGGTCTGGTTCTCGATCACGACGGCGGCACCCTGAACGGTGGGCCGGACGCGGATCTGCGCGCGCGGGCTGCCCTTGCCGGCGGTCAGCTTCACGCGGACAACGTCGTAGAGTTGCAGCCGGCCGCGGGCGATGCCGGGATCAAGGCTGGCGATCCGGCCGTCGGACAGGCCGACCTTCAGACCGCCGCGGCCGGTCTCGATGACAACCGCCATCGGCCAGCGGACATCGTAGAGAACCGGGCGGGCGCTCTCCAGCGCCAGCAGCCAGGCCGGCTTCTTCTGGGGCGCGGCCACCGCCTTCTCGGCGCGGCGCGCCTTCGGGTCGGGCCGGCCGGCATCGGTGTGCGCGCCGGTCACGCCCGGCGCCGCCTGGGGCGAGCCCTCGGGCGCCGGACTGGCGGCCTGGATCCGGCGGACGCTGTCGGCGAGGTTGAGTTCCGGCCCGGTGAAGGTCTGTCGCCCGGTGGCGCGCTCGTAGTTGGCGAGCCCGTCCTGGAGCGCCTCCTCAACGGCGCGCTGCAATCCGGCATTGATCGTCGACCGGACGGTCAGCGAGCCGGATGTCAGCGAATCGACGCCCGCGAAGGTGCGCGCCTCCCGGCTGAGGAAATCCACCACGTAGAAGCCCGAATCCCGCCGGGCGGTCTCGATCGGCTTGAGCCCGAGATCGGCCTTGATGGCCGCGTTCATCTCGGCCTCGGTGATCGTTCCCTCCTCCTTGAGACGGGCGAGCACGTAGGCGCGCCGCTCCCGCGCCCGATCGGGGTACTTGTCGGGACTGTAAAAGTTCGGCCCCTTGGGCATGCCGGCGAGTAGCGCCGCCTCCGGCAGGGTAAGCTGCCCGACCGGCTTCCCGAAATAGCTCTGCGCCGCCATCTCGATCCCGTAGGCACCGCGGCCGAGATAGATGCCGTTGAGGTAGAGCCCGAGGATCTGCGGCTTGGTGAGGATCCGCTCCAGGCGCGAGGCCACGATCATCTCGCGGATCTTGCGCTCGTAGGTGACGTCGTCGCCCACCGAGAGGTTCTTGACGACCTGCTGGGTGATGGTCGAGCCGCCGGCCGGCCGCCCCGGGGAGGCGAGGTTGCCGATGAAGGCGCGGATCACCCCGCGCTCGTCGATGCCGTGATGGCTCTCGAAGCGCTTATCCTCGGCGGCGATGAACGCCTTCTGCACGAGGGTCGGAACCGTCGTGATCGGCACCACGATGCGGCGGCCGTTCGGCTCGGAGGCTTCGGCGAAGGGCTTGCCGGCGCCGTCGAGGATCCGGGTCATGCCCGGCAGCGTCTTGTCGCGCAGGGCCTCCGCGCTCGGCAGATCCTTGGTGGCGTTGTCGTAGAACTCGATCACCGCCCTGGCGTCGAAGGGCGAGTTCGCCGGATTCTCGCCCTTACAGAACTGCTTGTAGCTCGTGTTCAGCTCGTTCAGGTCGAGCCCGTGCAGGATCTTCGGCGCCGCCGGCCCTGCGACCGTCGAGGGGTCCTCCATGGCGGTGGTGATGAGCTCGTCGAGGTTGATGTCCTCGATGTCGAACGCCTTGCGCATGTGGGCGCAGCCGTCCCGCAACAGCCGGATCACCTCGGGTCCGTCGGTCGCAGGATCGAACTGCGTCCGGACCGCGTCCGGCCGGGTCGTGACCTGGCTCAGGGTCAGGGCGGTCGCGAACAGCTTGATCAGGATGGCGTTCATACGGGCCAGGTTCGTGGACGCGACGGGGCGTGCGCGGGCCTTCCGGGCACGCGCACGGACAGGGCGTGCACAACGCGGCTGATTTAAGGACGCCGCGCACGGCAACGCTTTGACCGCGTCCCACGTTCGTGAGGCGCGACGCGGCCGGGGCAGCGATGATCAACGACCTTTGGTACAAGAACGCCGTCATCTACTGCCTGTCGGTGGGCACCTTCATGGATGCCAACGGCGACGGCATCGGTGACTTCGCCGGGCTCGAGCGTCGGCTCGACTACATCCAGGGGCTGGGTGCCACAGCGATCTGGCTGATGCCGTTCCAGCCCTCGCCCAAGAAGGACGGCGGCTACGACATCGCCGACTATTATGGCGTCGATCCGGATTACGGCTCGCTGGGCGATTTCGTCGCCTTCACCCACGCGGCCAAGCAGCGGGGGTTGCGCGTCCTGATCGACCTCGTGGTCAACCACACCTCGGATCAGCATCCGTGGTTCCAGTCGGCCCGGTCCGACCCGGATTCGCCCCATCGCGACTGGTACGTCTGGTCGAAGGAACGGCCGGCCACCGCCGATGAGGGCATGGTCTTCCCCGGCGTGCAGAAATCCACCTGGACCTACGATACGCAGGCGAAGGCCTGGTACTTCCACCGCTTCTTCAACTTCCAGCCGGATCTCAACACCGCCAATCCCGAGGTTCTGGCCGAGATCCTGAAGATCATGGGCTTCTGGATCCAGCTCGGCGTCTCCGGCTTCCGCATGGACGCTGTTCCGTTCGTCATCGCCGAGAAGGGGGCCGATGTCGGCGGCAAGCCGCGCGAGCAGTTCGAGATGCTGCGCGACCTGCGCGAGTTCCTGCAATGGCGCCAGGGCGACGCCATCATCCTGGCCGAAGCCAACATCCTGCCGAACCAGGACCTCGACTATTTCGGCGACGATGCCGACCGCATGCACATGATGTTCAACTTCCAGGTCAATCAGGCGACCTTCTACGCCCTGGCGGCCCATGACGCGCGGCCGCTGGTCAAGGCGATCGAGCGGACGAAGCCGCGCCCGCTTTCCTGTCAGTGGGGCATCTTCCTGCGGAATCACGACGAACTGGATCTGGGACGCCTGACGGGAAAGCAGCGACAGGCCGTCTTCGAGGCGTTCGGCCCCGAGAAGGGCATGGAGCTCTACGACCGCGGCATCCGCCGCCGCTTCGCGCCGATGCTGGCCGGCGACCCCCGCCGCATCCGCCTCGCCTATTCGCTGATGTTCACCCTGCCAGGGACGCCGGTGCTGCGCTACGGCGACGAGATCGGCATGGGCGACGAGCTGTCGCTGAAGGAGCGGGACTGCGCCCGCACGCCGATGCAATGGACCAGCGAGCATCAGGGCGGCTTCTCCACCGCTGCCCGCACGGTCCTGCCGGTGATCGATCACGGCCCCTACGGCTACGCCCACGTGAACGTGGCCGACCAGCGCCACGAGGAGGGCTCCCTGCTCAACTGGATGCAGAGCATCATCCGGCAGCGCAAGGAGGCGCCGGAGATCGGCTGGGGCGACGTCATCGCGATGGAGACCGGCAGTCCGTCGGTGCTGGCGCTCCGCTACGACTGGCGGGGCAACGCCGTGCTCTGTGTCCACAATCTCGCACCGGAGCCCGTCGAGGTCGCCATGGCGTCGGGCGCGGAGGATCCCGGACACGACATTCTCGTCGACCTGCTCACCGGCGCCCGCAGCAAGGTTGGCGAGGACGGCCGGCACTGCCTGTTCCTAGAGGGCTACGGGTATCACTGGTTCCGGGTCGGCGGTCTCGACGCGCTGCTGAAGCGGCGGCCGGCGTGAGGAAACCGGAGTCCGGCTCGCTCTCGGCGGTTCAAGACGATAGGACACGCCTGAGCAAGGTGTAACATGGCGCGAACGAAGCATTATCCTCCTGACGCGACGATCGCCGACATCCTGCCAGATCTCGCCGACGGCGAGGACTACCTGCGCCAAGTGCTGGTCACGATGCGGATGTGCCAGAAGCATTACGGCGACGCCTGGGTGCGGATCGGCGTGACCGGCCGATCGCCGACGCCGTCCTACCGGATCGACCGGCCGGATGAGACGGCGCGCGGCGACGGTGCCGTCGAGGCGGGCTGGACTCTGTTCGGGGCCTATGGTGGACGGTCCCATGATCGGTTCACGCAGGTCAACGCCGCGGAAACCCGCTGGAGCTCTCGGGCGCTCGGCATGGCCGACATGCTGGCGCTTCACGACGGCCTGCGCCGCCCCCGGGGCGACACGGCCTGAGTGCGCAGCGCAGGGTGCCGCCTACCCACGTTCTGCGCTAAACTCAGGCGGAGGGCGTCCGGAGCGGCGCTGCCAACATGCGGGACGACATGCCAGGTACGCCACGCGCCGGGATCATCCCGGTCACGCCCTTCCAGCAGAACTGCACCCTGATCTGGGACGACGCCACCAAGGTCGGCGCGGTGGTCGATCCCGGCGGCGACCTCGACCGGATCGAGGCGGCCATCCGCGAGCAGGGCGTCACGGTCGAGAAGATCCTGCTGACCCACGGCCATGTCGACCATGCCGCCGGCGCCGACGAGTTGCGCGAGCGCCTGGGCGTGCCGGTCGAAGGTCCGCACCGAGCCGACAAGTTCCTCCTCGATTCCCTGCCCGAGACGGCGGCGAATTACGGCCTCGGTGCCGCCCGGCCCGTGACGCCGGACCGCTGGCTCGAGGAGGGCGACGCGGTGACGGTGGGCGCCCTCGGCTTCGACATTCTGCACTGTCCCGGCCACTCCCCGGGCAGCGTCGTGTTCGTGAGCCGCGACGCGCGGTTCGCGCTCGTCGGCGACGTGGTGTTCAAGGGCTCGGTCGGACGCACCGATCTGCCCGGTGGCAACCACGACCAACTGATCCGCGCGATCAAGGAGAAGGTCCTGCCGCTTGGCGACGACATCGCCTTCATCCCGGGCCATGGTCCGACCAGCACGCTCGGCGAGGAACGCGTCTCCAACCCCTTCCTGCAGGACTGACACCATGGACAAGCGCCGAATCGGCCGCTCCGACCTCACGGTCGCGCCGTTCTGTCTCGGCGGCAACGTCTTCGGATGGACCGCCGACGAGGCAACCTCCTTCGCGATCCTCGATCGGTTCGTGGACAGTGGCTTCGACTTCATCGACACCGCCGACGTCTATTCGCGCTGGGCGCCCGGCCACGTCGGCGGAGAATCCGAAACGGTGATCGGACGCTGGCTTGCCAGCCGCCCCGGCATGCGGGAGCGGATCGTGCTGGCGACCAAGGTCGGCATGGACATGGGCGAGGCCGGAAAGGGCCTGTCC
This sequence comes from Methylobacterium sp. P3_A11, assembly GCF_056403155.1. Classification (NCBI taxonomy): domain Bacteria; kingdom Pseudomonadati; phylum Pseudomonadota; class Alphaproteobacteria; order Hyphomicrobiales; family Methylobacteriaceae; genus Methylobacterium; species Methylobacterium sp. P3_A11. The sequence goes on along the minus strand of NZ_JBFUGA010000020.1, from coordinate 46,804 downwards.
GCGGGCCATATCGAGCGGGCTTGCGAGGCGTCGCTGCGGCGTCTCGGGACCGACCGGATCGACCTGTACCAGTCGCATCTCGACGATTCCGAGGTACCCCTGGAGGAGACTCTCCGGGCTCACGAGCGCCTGATCGCTGCCGGCAAGGTGCGCACCATCGGCGCCTCCAACTACACCGCCGCGCGGCTCACGGAGGCGCTTCGGACCGCAGCCGCCGCGGGCCTGCCGCGGTACGAATGCCTCCAGCCGGATTACAGCCTCGCCGAGCGGGGTTACGAGGCTGAGCTGGAACCCCTCTGCCGGGCCGAGCAGATCGGGGTGATCGGCTACTTCTCCCTCGCGGCCGGATTCCTCACCGGCAAATACCGCTCGGCCGGGGATGCTGCGGGTCGCGCCCGCGAGAATCGCGTCGCCAAGTACCTCAATCCGCGCGGTCTCGCGCTGCTGGACGTACTGGATTCGATCGCTCAGGCGCAGGGCGCGAATCCCGCGCAGGTGGCGCTCGCCTGGATCATCGCCCGTCCCGGCATCACCGCACCTATCGCGAGCGCGACCTCGGTGGCGCAGCTCGACGAGCTGCTCGGCGCCGTCCGCCTGACCCTTCCGCGGGACGCGGTCGCCCGTCTCGATGAGGCGAGCGCCGGCGGGCTCGAAGGCTAACGCAGCGTTAAGCGGCGGGCGTCACAAATGCGTTGGGATGGGCACGCCGCAAGCCCGTAAAATCGTGCAATCTCAACGCGGAACCCTTATATCAGGCGGATCAGGCGAGAGCGCAGGCGTGGGCGCCCGACGGCGCGAGTCGCTCCGTCGCGTCAAGGCCCGCCTGCCCGAGGAAGTTCATGTCCGACACCCCCCAGAGCGAGCACGCCGATTACGGCGCGGAATCGATCCGCGTGTTGAAGGGCCTCGACGCCGTCCGCAAGCGGCCCGGCATGTATATCGGCGATACCGACGACGGCTCCGGCCTCCACCACATGGTGTACGAGGTCGTGGACAACGCCATCGATGAGGCCCTGGCGGGTCACGCCGACCTCGTGACCGTCACCCTCAACGCCGACGGCTCCTGCACCGTCTCGGATAACGGGCGCGGCATTCCCGTGGACATACACAAGGAGGAGGGCGTGTCGGCGGCCGAGGTCATCATGACCCAGCTGCACGCCGGCGGAAAGTTCGACCAGAACTCCTACAAGGTGTCCGGCGGCCTGCACGGCGTCGGCGTCTCGGTGGTGAACGCCCTGTCGTCGTTCCTCAAGTTGCGCATCTGGCGCAATGACAAGGAGCACGCGATGGAGTTCCGCCACGGCGACGCCGTGGCACCCCTCGAAGTCGTCGCACCCGGCAACGGCCGCCGCGGGACGGAAGTCACCTTCCTCCCGTCGACCGACACCTTCACGATGATCGAGTTCGACTACGGGACGCTGGAGAAGCGCCTGCGCGAGCTTGCCTTCCTTAATTCCGGCGTGCGCATCGTCCTAACCGACGCGCGCCACGCCGAGAAGAAGCGCGAGGAACTGTACTACGAGGGCGGCATCGAGGCATTCGTCCGCTACCTCGATCGTTCGCGCAAACCGATCGACGGCATCACGAGCCCGGTGGTGGTCCGCGCGGAGCGCGACGGCATCCGCGTCGAAGTGGCGTTCTGGTGGAACGACTCGTTCAACGAGACGGTCCTGCCCTTCACGAACAACATCCCGCAGCGGGACGGCGGCACCCACATGGCGGGCTTCCGCGCCGCCCTGACCCGCCAGATCACCGGCTACGCGGATTCCTCCGGCGTCTCCAAGAGGGAGAAGGTGTCGCTCACCGGCGAGGATTGCCGGGAAGGCCTGACGGCGGTGATTTCCGTGCAGGTGCCCGATCCGAAATTCTCGTCGCAGACGAAGGACAAGCTCGTCTCCTCCGAGGTGCGGCCGGCGGTGGAGAACGTCCTCAGCGAGGGCCTGTCGACCTGGCTCGAAGAGAATCCGAGCCAGGCCCGCTCCGTGATGGCCAAGGTCGTGCTGGCAGCCTCGGCCCGCGAGGCAGCCCGCAAGGCGCGCGAGACCGTCACCCGCAAGGGCGCCCTCGACATCGCCTCACTGCCCGGCAAGCTCGCCGACTGCCAGGAGCGCGATCCGAGCAAATGCGAGATCCTGCTGGTGGAGGGCGACTCCGCCGGTGGTTCGGCCAAGCAGGGCCGCGACCGCGCCTTCCAGGCGGTGCTGCCGCTGCGCGGCAAGATCCTGAACGTCGAGCGCGTCCGCGCCGACCGGATGCTGTCCTCCGCGGAGATCGGCACGCTGATCACCGCCCTCGGTGCCGGGATCGGACGGTCGTCCACGGACCGCGAGGGCTTCAATCCGGAGAAGCTGCGCTACCACCGCATCATCATCATGACCGACGCGGACGTGGACGGCTCGCACATCCGAACGCTGTTGCTGACCTTCTTCTTCAGGCAGATGCCGGAACTCATTGATCGCGGCCATCTCTACATCGCTCAGCCCCCGCTCTACAAAGCCGAGCGCGGCCGCCGGGCGATCTACCTTAAGGACGAACGCGCCCTCGAGGATTACCTGATCGACCAGGGCACGGACGGGGCGATCCTGCGCCTCTCCACGGGGGCCGAATTCGCCGGAGCGCAGCTCAAGAGCCTGGTCGAGGAGGCGCGGACTTTCCGGAGCATCCTGCAGGGTCTCCATACCCGCTACGATCGCGCCGTCGTCGAGCAGGCGGTGCTGGCCGGGGCTCTGGACGCCGAAGCGGCCTCCCGGCCGGGTGAGGCCGAGGTGCTGGCCGACTCGACCGCACGCCGCCTCGACGCCATCGCGGACGAGATCGAGCAGGGGTGGTCGGGCGAAGCGTTCGAGGGCGGTTACCGCCTGAGCCGGACGCTGCGCGGAGTCCGTCAGGTCGCGAACCTGGACGCCGGGCTGATCGCCTCGCAGGAGGCGCGTCGCCTGTCCGAGCGGGCCGACGCCTTCCGGGAAATCTACGGCGAGCCCGCCACGCTCATGCGCAAATCCGACGAGACCGTGCTCCACGGGCCGGTGGCGTTGTTCGAGGCGGTGATGGCCTTCGGCCGGAAGGGCCTGCAGCTCCAGCGCTACAAGGGCCTCGGCGAGATGACCGCGCAGCAGCTCTGGGAGACGACCCTCGACCGGGACGTGCGCTCGTTGTTGCAGGTCAAGGTCAAGGATGTCACCGACGCGGACGACTTGTTCGTCAAGCTGATGGGCGACGTCGTGGAGCCGCGGCGCGAATTCATCCAGGAAAACGCGCTCAGCGTCGCCAATCTCGACGTGTAAACCCGAGCGGGGCGCTTCCTCAGTCGCTCGGCGGCACGGTCTTGAGACTGAGGATGTAGTCGATGACGGCATCCATCTCGTGCCGGTCGAGCCGCAGGCTCGGCATGCGCTGATGGTGACTCTGCAGGAACACGTCCAGGGACAAAGCAGTCGTCGAGGTCATGTTGGCGACCCGGAGAAAGGCCGGCCCGGCGAACTCGCCCGCTTGCGGCTCGCGGCCGATGACATGGCACTGGCTGCAGAGCTGCTCGGCCACGGTCCGGCCTCCGACATGACGGTCCTCCGCGTGAACGCGGGTCACGGGTCCGATCCCGGCGGCCAGGAGCCCGGCGACGACAGCCGCGCGGGCACTGCGGGACGGCAACATCATGGCCGCCCCGCGATCCGCAGCCACGTCGCCGCGGATCCGATGGCCACGCCGCCGAGAACCACGTGCGCCCAGGTTGCGCCGTCGTTCGCGGCGAATCCGAGCACCCACGGCGCGACGAGGGTCCATGCCCCAACGAGCAACACTGTCCGTTCGAGCACGGCCCGGAAATGGATCTGGTTGGCGCCGTAGAGCGCCACGATCAGCAAGCCCGGCAGGAGGGCCGAGGCGGCCGCGCGCGTCTGGTCGGTGAAGACCAACACCCAGGCGGTCAGGACCAGCGCGATCCCGGCCGTGTGCTGAAGGATGCCGAGGAGGATCTCGTCCGTCCGCCAGGTCGGCGGCCGAGCGACGGTCGTGTCTGTTCGGTCCATGATCTGCCTCCCGTCTGCCCGGTCCGGCTCTGCGCCGCGACCGGATCGCGCGTGCCGCCGCAATCTGGCCGTCAGGCGTGGACCTCGGCGATGATGCATCCGGGATCGACGACGTCGCGGGGCGCAGCCAGGACCATAAGGCGGCCTCCCGCTGGCGAGACGATGTCGTGGAGGGCCTCGCCGATTCGGACGGCGGCCACCGCGTCGCCGGTCCGGACCAGAGCCCCGTCTTCGACCAGCCACCGCTCAAGAATGCCCTCGGGCAGCATGCCCGTGGACCAGAGCTGCTCGGCCACGTGAACGTCAGCCATGGTTGCCTCCCTTCGCAGATCGGAAAAGAACGCCGACGAGCGTCAGGGCGCCTTGATCTGGCTCAAGGCATGGCGCCGGTGCGCGGCGCCGCGTCCGTCCGGTGTCTGGCCGTTGGCGCACCCGTGGGTAATCCTGCCGGGACCGGGGCCACACGCCTTGCCCGGATGCCCGTCATCGGCCGGCGGACGGCCAACGCCCGTGAACCCGACGCGGCAGACCGGGCAGCCGGCGCCTTTGCGCTGGATCAATGTCGAACCGCTGGCCGGATCTAGCGTCGGCCCCGACCCGATTTGAACGGGACGCCTTCGAGCGGCACCGCGATGAACCACACGCTGACCCACCGGATCGTCATCGCCGACCTTGCATTCGTGCCGAGCGTCGATGCGGCTCAGATCGGCGCCGCAGCCGGGAACCGCCGCGTGGGATCGAACGGATCTGTCGGACGCAGCGTGCCATCCAGGCGTTGGACCGGTCCGCGACTGTGCCCGCAGTCGCAGTGCCGGTGGAGGTGCGGACCGGCTGACTGACGCTGACCCGACGGCGGGCAGCCGGACCGCCGCAGTCCTCATAGCCCGCCCCTGCCTATCGGAGTGCTGCCATGACCATCGCGAACATCATGGTCGCGGTCGACCTCGGTGAGTCTGCACGCGATCGCATCCACCTCGCCGCGTATCTCGCTGACGATTTTCACGCCGGCCTGATCGGCATTGCGGCAGAGATGCCGGATTATGGGGGCGCCCCTGTCGGCCCGACGCCGGGAGGCGCGTACGGCATCCCGGCGATCCAGGAGAGCGTCCTGGACGATCTCAGACGCGCCCAGGCGACGTTCCGGGAGGCGACCGGCGGGCGCAGCCGGACCGAATGGCGCTCGAACCTCGACTTCCCGCTGGCCTTTCTGACGTCGCAAGTCGCCGTCGCCGACCTCGTCGTCCTCGGTCGGGAGGGTGACGGAAACTCGCGCCTCTCGGTCGACCCGGGGGATGTCCTGATGCGCGTCGGTCGACCGGTGCTGGTGGTCCCGCCCAAGGTCAGCCGTCTCGACGCGAAACGGGTGGCGATCGGCTGGAAGAATACGCGCGAGGCGCGCCGCGCCGTCCGGGATGCCCTGCCGTTCCTGAAGCGAGCGATCCAGACGGTGGTGGTGGCCATCGACGAGGGAGGGGGCTCCGCCGAGACGCGGGACGTCGTCGCGTTCCTCCAGGCCCATGACGTCCGCAGCACCCCAGTACGGACGGAAGCGCATGGCACCTCGGCCGCGGCGGCGCTCGTCGACGCGGCCGCCGAGCACGGCGCCGACCTCATCGTCACGGGTGGCTACGGCCATGGTCGCCTGCGCGAGTGGGCCTTCGGGGGTGTCACCCGCACCCTGCTCGCCCGAACCCCAGTTTGCTGCCTGATGAGCCACTGAGTGGCAGGCAGGGAGGATCACATGGCCGGCAAGCGCAACCTCATGATCCCACACGGCGGCTACGTCATCGTGGCCGACGGCCGCAAAGTCCTGGTGCTTCTCAACGAAGGTCACCCGTTGCAACTGGACCTACAGGTCCGACGGGTCTTCGAGGCGCCGCCGAACCCCCCGACGCGCGACCAGGGTACGGACAAGCCGCCCCGGGTCAGGCTCGGCGACCGTCGGAGCGCCATCGAGCAGACGGACTGGCACGAGTTGGCCGAACGCCGATTCACCGATGAGGTGGCGCAGGCATTGGACCGTCTCGAACCGGTCCCCGCCCTGGTCGTCGTCGCACCGCAACGGACGCTCGCGGAGTTGCGAATCGCTCTGCCGGAACGGCTCCGGCGCTCGGTCATCGCGGAGATCGACCAAGATCTCACCAAGCATACGGTCAGCGAGATCCAGCGGCATCTTCGGGCGGCCTGAGTCGTGTCGCACGCGCCCCTTCGAGCTGTTGACCCACGTCAATGTCGCGCCCGCGCCGACGCGCGATTCCTTGGCTCCGTCCGGTACTTGCTCCGGCCCTCCCGGGGCACGAGCCGGCGCCTCGCCTCCCGGCGGCCCGACGTCGTCGGTCATGCTCGTCAGACAGGGCGTTCGAATATGGCGAGGACCCAGGCTTGGTGCGCTGACGGTGTCCCGCCATTCGCTTCCTTCCCGCCCGATCCATCGGCGCGCGTCGGATGGCCGGCAGCGGGCGCGGCGGCAATCGGCTCGGATCCATCCTGGAGAATGACGATGGTAGGCAAAGACATCCCATCCATCGCAGATGCGGGCGAAGCGGCGATCCAGGCCACAGCTGCCAAGGTTGGCGCCGACATCCTGGCACAGTATCGCCAACTCGCGTTGGCCCTGCGCCAAAGAGGGTGGGACGAGATCGCCGCGATGGGCGGATCCATCGATTCGGGTGAGCGCGCATGCCGGCAATGCGCATTCCAGCTCTACGGCACAGCGGCGTCCGAACTGGACGACATCATCGCGGACCTGCTCGACAGCCTGGACCATCCGTACGTCGAAACGGGGCGGATCCAGGCCCTGCACATTCTCGACGGCGGTCGGGCGGATTGAGCGGGCTTGGACCGGGCATTCGTGCCCGCGGGCCGAGACGCAGTTCTCCCGGCTATCGCTGCACCGGCCCTGTGGCCCACGCCTCGTCGAGGCACACGGTCCTCCGGCGTGCACGACCATGACCCGCCTCAGTGGACTATCAGGCAGCAGACGGGCGCGGTCTGCGGCATATCCCGGGCCGCACCACCGCAGATCCAGTCCCGCAGCCGGCTGTGACCGTGATCGCCCACGAGGAGTTAGCCGCCCATGACGACAAGGTCGGTGTTTCCCCACTAAGCGGGGCTGAAGATCTCGCCGGGGGCGCCCGTTACTGGTTCACGCAGTCACCGCAACGCCGTCGCATCCATCGGCGAGGGACGGCCCAGGCCCGGTTGATCAGGAGCAATGCCGGCCGTTGCCGGATGGGGACATAGACGGCGTCATGGAGGCTTCATGACGTCCGCGTCCGCGATCCCGGCGCCCGGTGCATCCAGCATCGGGCTGATGCCCGATCGGATTACGACGCCGCCGACACTCGCGGCGTTCATCACCGATGCGAGCCGATCCCATCAGCCCACCTTGGTGCTGATCGCGATGGTGCTCTTCGTCGCCGATCTTGCGCCCCTCGAGTTGCAGCGGCGGATCGTCAACGCGGCCTTTCCTGGCGGGAGCGTCCGGTCCATCGCCGCGCTCGCGATGCTGTATATCGTTGCCGCCCTGGCGATGGGCGCCCTGAAGCTCGGGCTCAACGTCTACCGCAGCTATGTCAGCGAGAGCGCCGTCCGCCGCCTCCGCAAGATGCTGCTCGGGGATTTCGGATACCTCGCCCCGGAACATCGTGCCGAAGTCGAAGGCGTCGAAGTCTCGCTCATCCTGGCGGAGGCGGAGCCGGTCGGCGCGTTCGTCGGGATCAGCGTGTCGGAACCGGTGCTGCAGGGCGGCATCGTCGCCGGGACCTTCGCGTACATGCTGTACCTCAACCCGCTGATGGCGCTCCTGGCGCTCGCCGTCTTCACGCCTCAGATGATCTTCGTGCCGCTGATGCAGCGGGCCATCAACCAGCGCGTCGTCACCAGGACCGGCGCCTTGCGCCGCATCAGCGGCGGCATCATCGGCAACCACCATCTCAAGCCGTCCAGGCTTCAGGCCGCGCGCATCGACCGGGTGTTCCAGCTCAACATGGGCATCTTTCAGCTGAAGTTCTCGATGAATTTCCTGATGAACCTGATGCATCACCTCGGCATCGGACTGACCCTCGGCGTCGGCGGCTACCTCGTCGTGAAGGGCGCGACGGAACTCGGCACCGTCGTCGCCGTCGTCGCCGGTCTGAAACAGCTCAACGACCCGTGGAAGGGTCTGATTGACTGGTTCCGTGAGCTACGCGTCACCCAGGCCAAGTATGCCCTGCTCCGGCAGGCCCTCGACACGCTGTCCCGGAGACACCCGAGACGAAGTCCCGTTGCGGAGGTCGCCGATCCGGCGCTCGGATCGTGAAGCACCGGACCGAACTGCGAGACGTCTTGGGCTGAGGCGTCGCCGCCTGCATACGGTTGCCGATGCCGCCGGCCCTGTCGAATGAACGTACATCACCGCCCGAGCGTATGCGTGTCTTGCCGGGTTCTGCCGGCCACTTCGAGACGCGCCCATCGTGCGCCGGCCGATGGCACGCGCTGGCGCCAGCATCGGGCCAGCGGAAGACGATAAAAGCGACGCCGCTGCCCCGATCGGCCTCAGGCCACCGCGTTCGCCGGCTGGCAACAGAGCGTCCGCGGTCCGGCCGTCATCCGGAACCCGGCGGCGGTACACGCCACCCCCGTCGAGGCCCGCATCGTCGTCGGCGCCACGCGCGCGATCACGGTTTCCCGACGGGCGAGCGTCGGTTGAGATAGGTCAAGGCGGCCCGGAGCATACCTGGCGATGTTCAAGGGTCGGAGGATCCAAACCAACGTTTCCAGGCCTGCATCATGTCACCGAGCGAGCCGACCATTTACGTGGTGGACGACGACCACGCCGTCTTGCACTCCACCCGCTTTCTCCTCGAGAGCGAGGGGCACTGCGTCGAGACCTTCTCGGGCGGTCGAGAACTGCTGGCGGCGTTTCCCGGGCCGGAGCCGGCTTTCGTGCTCCTCGACCACGTCATGCCGGGGATGGATGGCCTTGAGGTGCTCGGCCGGCTGCGCCAACTCGATGTCCGCGTCCCCGTCGTTCTGATCACCGGTCATCCCGACCCCGGCATCCGTGCGCGCGCCCGCGCGGCCGGCGTGCCGCTGGTCGAGAAGCCTCTGGCGTGGGAGGTCGTCCTGGGCATGCTCGCCTGCAAAGGCGGTCGGACAACCCGTGTTCCGCAATACGGTGCCTGACGGTCCTCGGCCAGCCCGCCGCGGGACTCGTGGGCGCGGCGGCTCACGCGGAGCGGCCCCAGGCGCACGCTGAGGGGACTGCGTGCGCTTACCCCATTCCGGCTGAACATCCAGCCTGATCGGGTCGTCGCACGCGCGCCTTGATCTGTCGCGAGCGGTCCTGCGCTTTTCGCGCCGACACCGGACCAGCGTCGACCGCCGCGTTTGATCCACGTCAAGGTTCTGGGCCAACGCGGCGCCAAGGTCGAGGCGGTCGCGAGGCTCGGTCAGGACGCAGCACCTTCAAGAGGGTGCTGCATCATGGTCCGGCTCGGCGACACTGCACTTTCACCCACGCCCATCGGAGCGTCCGCAGCCCGCAATGACGAAGAGGATATACCGGTGCCGGTCCTGAACCCCTCTTCCGCACCCTCGCCAAACGGTGGCCAACCCGATTGCGAGTCCTCGATCCGCCGCCACGTCCGCCGCGTGCTACGTCGGGCAACCGAGACGGCGGCCGGGTCCCGCGCAGACGTGAGGGGTGACGCGAATGGCCGGATGCCGGATGCGGGCCTCCACCGCCGCAGGCTTGCCGCCAGGGTGTGGCTGCCGCGCTTCGATTCGAACTGGGCCGGTGTTGCCCTCGCCACCGGCATCGCGACGCTGACCGGCATGGTCGATCGCTGCGCCATGACGACGACAAGCGGATGCGGTGCGCCTCGCGTTCCCACCCGCGCCCTCTCGTGAGCGCGCTTCGAATCATCTGAGCGCCAGGCTCTGCGCGTCCGGCCAGGCCTTGGCTGGATCGCGCGCAGGGGTACGCGATCGCGAGCGCACCCTGCGATCGCGTCGTCTCAGCCGCCGGCGGTCGCCCGGGGCCTCCCTTGAGATGGATCAAGGCTGTCCCCTCGGATGGCCACGACCATGGGACCGGTCCAGACGGGAGACGACCCATGTCCCAGCTAGCCCCATCGCCATTGGGGGCCATCCGCGATGTCCTCGTCGGCGTCGCCATCGAAGGCGAGCACACGGAGCCGTCGTCCGCGCTCGGCTATGGCCTGACGCTTGCCAAGGCCGCAGGCGCGCACCTGACGGTCCAGTCGGCTTCATGGCGCTTCACGGGCGATGATGCTTGGCTCGGCGACTTCGACGACGAGGGTTTCGCGAGGATCGACCACCGTCTCGACGCGTTGGCACGCGGCCTCGCGGATCGCACCGCCGGGGACGCGAAACAGGCGGGCGTGATCTGCACGACGGAGGCGGGAAGCTTGTCTTACCCCGACCTCGTCAGCCGGTTGGCCCTCCGGGCACGCCTGCACGACCTGGTCGTCCTGGATGCCGGACCGCAATCGTTCGACATCGACCACGAGATGATCGAGAAGGCGCTGTTGCTGAGCGGCCGCCCGGTCATCGCCGTGCCGACCGGACATGGCCCTTTCGAGGCGCGGAAGGTTATCGTCGCCTGGGATGGCAGCGCCCAGGCCGCACGCGCCGCCAACGATGCCATGCCGATTCTGCGCGCGGCCGAAACCGTCGAAATCGTAGTCGTGGGCGACGAGTCGGAGATCGAGGCCTCGGTGCCGGGCGCCGAGTTCGCTCCCCACCTCGCGCGGCACGGCGTGAACGTGACCGTCAACGACCTGCCCGATTCGGGAGGCGTCGCGGACCGGCTGCGCGCCCAGGCCGGCCTCTTCCAGGCCGACCTGATCGTCATGGGGGCCTACCGGCATTCACGGGCGCGGGAGTTCCTGTTCGGTGGCGTCACCCGCGCGCTCCTGCGGAGCAGCCCGGTGCCGCTGTTCCTGTCCCACTGAGCGACAGACGCTCACGATGCCCGGACTCAGCTCCTGCCGGACGGTCGCGACCGTCAGCCTGACGCGCAGGGGCCGCCTGCCGTAGCGGCGGACGTCGTTTACCCCAGCTGCGGGGGCGGCCGATCGTGGCGGCGCGCCCGGCCCTGCGCCGTACCGCGAACCGGTCCGACCTTGCGGACCCGCTGAACACAACGCGGTTGCGCACCTTGGCGGCCGGCCGCACCTGCGTGGAACGACAGGCCCGAGCGGGGGACGCCGCGCCTCGTGACCACAACCGATCAGAGCCGCGCCCGCGCGACTTCCGCGATGGCACGGATCAGGCGGCGCACATCGGCCGGATGCGGTCGAGGAGCTGATCGATCGGTCAACGATCCGACCACACCGTCGACGTCGTTGGACGCGCCGGAAGAGGCCAGCGTCCGCTCGGGAAACCGGCGCTGCGCGACGTTCTCGTACGACAACATGTCAATCCCCGCGGGTCGCGGCGGATGCCCTCCATCGGTTCGTCCACACCGGCGCGGGATCCTTCGAGGATCTGCGCGAAACGATTCCGCGACGCGACGAGCGCACCCGTGATGTGAAGGCGTGCGTTCCACGACAGGGACGTCTCGACGATGTTGCGAACGTCGTCATCGGAACACGTCCGGCGGCTGACGTAGAGCAGCGAACCGTCCATGTTCCACCTCCGCGCGGTCGCCCGTCCTATCGTGGCGACACCGGCGGCCGCGACCTGACCGCCGATCATGGCCGCAGCGCCTTCAGGTAGGCCGTGAGGTTGGCAGCGTCACCCGGCGCGAGCCGGAAGTCGGGCATCGCGGGGTGGCGCCGCGCCACGCCTTCGATCAGGACATCGGCGAGGTCGTCGATGGGGAAGCGCGCGGCGAGGGTGCGGAAGGGGGGCGCCGCGCGCATCGGGCTCGCGCCGTGCGCTTGGACGGCGTGACAGCGTGCGCAGACCGCGCGCGCGATGGCACGGCCGCGCGCCGGAGAGGCATCCTGCGCTGTGGCGGGCATGGCGAGCCCGCACAGCGCGGCAGTCGTGCCGATGAGGATGTTCCTGGTGAACATCAGTGACTCATGAGGCTTGCGATGGGTGTGCGGTCGAAGATGTCGCGCGTGACGCCGCCGAACAGCCATTCGCGCACGCGGGAATGGCCGTAGGCCCCCATGACGATCAGATCCGCGTCCTGAAGAAGGGCAAAGCGCAGGATCTCCGATCCGTCGTCGTCTGCCGTATGGAGCAGATGCGCGGTGGCATGGGCGCCATGCCGGGCGAGGTGGCCGGCCACGTCCTCTGCACCCTCCTGCTGCGCGTGCGCGCCGACCGTCGCGACCCAGACCTGGTCCGCCTTGCGCAGAAAGGGCAGCGCGGCCAACACTGCACGCCGGGCCTCCGGACCATCCTTCCAGGCGACGACGATGCGGGCGGCCGCGAGGTGTGCGGTCCGTGGCGGTACGACGAGGACGGGCCGGCCGGCCTCCATCACGACGGGTCCGGGGGATACGCCCAGGGGTCCCGGATCCTCGTCGCCCGGTCCCTGTCGGCTGACGACCACGAGGTCCGCGGCGCGCGCCATCTCGACGAGATGCGTCACGGAATCGGCGAAGCACGAATGCCAGTCGGTGCGGATCCCGGTGCCGGCGCAGCGCTCGAAGGACGCGTGCACCTGATCGAGGATGGCCTGGATCTGCTCCTTGTTCCGTCCCTCCCGCTCGATGGCGTCGTAGACGTCGCGGACCAGGATGGGGGCCGGGACCTCGTGGGCGGCCGCACCCGTCAAGGTCGCCTCGAAGCGTCGCGCGAGTCCGGCGGCGAGCCTGATCCGGTCCGGAGCGGCTTCGCCGAGATCGGCGGAAACGAGGATATTCGCGTAGTCCAAGGCCGCCTCCGGGATCCGTCGAGACCGTTGGAGCGATGCTCGTCCCGGTGAGGCTCCGTCGCCTTGATCCAGCGCAACGCGGAGGCGGAGCGCTCCCGGTCGCCCAGGGGCGCGGGTCCGACCGCATCCGACCGGTGTTACCGCGCGCGACCCGCGTATGCCGTTGCGGCCGCTGATGGCTCCGCACGGCGATCGCGCTTTCGGACGGTTCCTTGATCTGGATCACCGGCACGGGAAAGCGCGCACCGTAACCTGCACGGCGTTGCCGGAGATCGTGCATGCTGGACGCGGAAGTGAGAGACCCGGCCGGGGTTGCCGTCGAGCCGCCGCGGCCCGGGTTGCGGTTGCTCCCGGCCGCAGAGGTCCGCGGCCCGGCCACCCGGTCCGATCCCCCCGAGGAGGAGGACGATCTCGCGCCGGTCCGGCGTGCGATCGATCAGAGCGTGCATGCCTCCGTCGCCCGGATGACAGCCGGCCTTTCGCCCGCGGCCCTGGCCGAGGCATGGTTCGACTGGGCGATCCACGCGGCCTTCTCGCCGGGCAAGCAGGCGACGCTCGTCATGAAGCTCCTGCGGAAGCAGATGCGGCTCGCGCAGTTCGCGGCCCGGAGCGCCGTGCTGCAGGGCCACGCGGCGCCGTGCATCGATCCGCTGCCCCAAGATCACCGCTTCGACGATCCGGCCTGGCAGGTCTGGCCGTTCAGCCTCGCCTGCCAGTCGTTCCTGCTGACCCAGCAATGGTGGCACAACGCCACGACCGGCGTGCCCGGCGTTTCGCGCGCCCACGAGAACCTCGTCGCCTTCGTGGCGCGTCAGTTTCTGGATGCCGCCTCGCCCGCGAACCTGTTCTGGACCAACCCGGTCGTGCTGGGCGAGACCTTGCGGACCGGCGGCGGAAACCTCGTGACGGGCCTGCTCAACGCCGCCGAGGACGCGGTGCGCATGGCCCAAGCTCTGCGGCCGGTGGGTGCCGACGCCTTCCCGGTCGGCAGCGCGGTGGCGGTCTCGCCCGGCAAGGTCGTGTTCCGCAACCGGCTGATCGAGCTGATCCAGTATGCGCCGAGCGTGGCTGCGGTCAGGCCGGAACCGGTGCTGATCGTGCCGGCCTGGATCATGAAATTCTACATCCTCGACCTGTCGCCCGAAAACTCCCTGGTCCGGTACCTCACGGCCCGGGGCCACACCGTCTTCATGATCTCCTGGCGCAACCCCGGTCCGGAGGACCGGGACGTCTCCTTCGACGATTATCGCCGGCTCGGCGTGATGGCGGCCCTCGATGCCGTCTCGGCCATCGTTCCCGGCCACCCGATCCACGCGGCCGGGTATTGCCTGGGCGGCACGCTGCTCGCCATCGCGGCCGCCGCGATGAGCCGGGACGGCGACGCCCGCCTCGCTTCGCTCAGCCTCTTCGCCGCGCAGCTCGACTTCACCGAAGCCGGAGAGCTGACGCTGTTCATCGGCGAGAGCCAGATCAGCTTCCTGGAAAGTCTGATGCGGAGTCAGGGCACCCTCGATGCCCGGCAGATGGCCGGCGCCTTTCAGCTCCTGCGTTCGAACGACCTGATCTGGTCCCGGCTCGTCCGCGATTATCTCCTGGGACGGCGGCAGACGATGACCGACCTGATGGCCTGGAACGCTGACGCGACCCGCCTGCCGGCGCGCATGCACGCCGAATATCTGCGGAACCTGTTCCTCGGCAACGATCTCGCGGAGGGGCGTTTCGAGGCGGCGGGACGGCCGGTCTCGGTCACCGACATCCGCGCCCCGATCTTCGCGGTGGGTACCGAGCGCGACCACGTCGCACCCTGGCGATCGGTGTTCAAGATCCACCCCCTCGCCGATACCGACGTGACCTTCGTCCTCGCCAGCGGCGGACACAATGCCGGGATCGTCGCGCCGCCCGGCCGGCCGCACGGCCGTTACCGGATCCGGACCACGGGGGCGAGCGAGCGTTACCGGGATCCCGACACCTGGATCGCGCAGACGCCGCAGGCCATTGGCTCCTGGTGGCCGGCCTGGGCCGCGTGGCTGGCCGAGCGGTCGGGTCCACTCGTCTCGCCGCCGGCGATGGGCGCGCCGGCCTCGGGCTACGGGGTGCTCGGGGATGCCCCCGGCGCCTACGTGCTGGAGGCCTGAGGGGACGGCCCGATGGAACCGCTCCGCTTCATCGAGAACCGCACCTTCTCAGAGATCGCGGTGGGCGACACCGCCAGTCTCGCCCGCACCCTGCGGGCACAGGACATCAGCCTGCTCGCCCTGGCATCTGGCGACGTGAACCCCGCCCATCTCGACCGGGACTATGCCGCGACGGACCGTTTCCACGGGTTAATCGCACACGGCTTCTGGGGCGGATCCCTGATCTCCGCCGTGCTCGGCACGGAGTTGCCGGGACCTGGGACGGTCTATCTCGGGCAATCCCTGAAGTTCCTGCGCCCGGTCCGGATCGGCGACACCGTGACGGCGCGCGTCACCGTGCGCGAGAAGGATGCCTCCGATCACCGGGTCCGCCTCGATTGCGTCTGCCTGAACGGGCAGGGCGAAGCGGTCATCACCGGCGAAGCCGAGGTGCTGGCGCCCATCGAGAAGGTGCGTCGGCCGCGCGTCCTGCTGCCGGAGGTCCACCTGCACGAGCGGGGCCTGCACTGGGCTCGCCTGATCGAGGCGGCGCGCCGCTTCGCCCCGGCACGGACGGCCGTCGTCCATCCCTGCGATGTGGCCTCCCTCGAAGGTCTGCGCGCCGCGCGGGAGGCCGGGCTGATCGTGCCGGTTCTCGTGGGGCCGCGGCCGAAGATCGAGTCCGCGGCGCAGGCGGCGGGTGTCGACCTGAACGGCATCGAGATCGTCGAGGCGCCCCACAGCCACGCCGCGGCGGAGAAGGCGGTTTCCCTCGCCCGCGCGGGGCAAGTGGCAGCCTTGATGAAGGGGGCGCTCCACACCGACGAGATCCTGGCGGCCGCCATGTCCCGGGCGACAGGCCTGCGGACCGAGCGGCGCATGAGCCACGTCTACGCTCTCGACGTGCCGACCTACCCCAAGCCGCTGTTCCTGACGGATGCCGCCGTCAACATCGCGCCGAGCCTGGAGCAGAAGCGCGACATCGTGCAGAACGCCGTCGACCTCGTCCGGGCGCTCGGCATCGCGCAGCCCAAGGTCGCGATCCTCTCCGCCGTCGAGACGGTCTCGACCAAACTCGGCTCGACCCTCGACGCGGCGGCCCTCTGCAAGATGGCCGAGCGCGGGCAGATCGCGGGCGGCCTGGTCGACGGGCCGCTGGCCTTCGACACCGCCATCTCCCGCGCCGCCGCTGACGCCAAGGCCCTCGTATCGCCGGTCGCGGGCGATGCCGACATCCTTGTGGTGCCGGACCTCGTGTCGGGCAACATGCTCGCCAAGCAGCTGATTCATCTCGCGGGCGCCGACGCCGCGGGTCTCCTGCTCGGCGCGCGCGTCTCGGTCATCCTGACGAGCCGCTCCGACAGCACGGCGGCGCGGTTGGCCTCCTGCGCCCTCGCGCAACTCTTCGCGCACCGCACTGGGACGCCGTGAGGCGGTCAGTCGAACGGTTCCTGGCGGACCGGCGTCGGCCTGACCGCTGAGGTCGGCTTCGCCGTCACGCAGAGGGGCCTGCAGAAGGACAGGATCTCCGCACGCAGGACCGCCAGCGGCCGGTCGGCCGCGAGGCGGCGCCATGACGCGAGCGGACCGCAACCCCGCCTGATCTGCGCGGCCAGGACCGCAACCGTCGCGTCTGAGGGATCACCTTCGCGCACGGCGAGACGATGCGCGAGGGTCGCGGCGGGCGCCTCCAGCCAGAAGCCGTAGAACGGTGCGCCGCGGTCCCGGGCGACGGCCTCGATCCGCGCCCGTTCCTCGGGACGATCGAACACCGCGTCCGCCACGGCGCCGTGGCCCGCAGCCAGGATGCGGCCGGCCTCGTGGCGCAAGGTCGCGTAGACCCGGTCCGACGTGGCGGGGCCGTAGGCGGAGTCAGGCAGACGGGTGAGGGCGCCGACCCCGTGCAGACGCTTGCGGATGCGGTCGCTCGACAGGACGCGGGCGCCCGGGGCCGGCCCGATCCAGGGCGCGGCCGCCGCAGCGACGCTGGATTTGCCCGACCCGCTGAAGCCACCCACGGCCAGCAGGGTGGGGGAAGCGTCCGCGAGCAGATCCGTCGCGAGGTCGAGATAGGCCCGCGCTTCCGCGGCCTCCGCTCCCCCCGCACCCTCCGACTGGGCTGCCGTCACATGGGCGCGGATCACGGCACGGATGGCCATCAGGAACGGCAGCAGGCCGATCCCATCGGTCTCGTCCGCCGCGTCGAGGTAACGGTTGAGCAGCAGGTTCGCGAGGTCGGGGCGTTCGCGGTGCCAGAGATCCATCAGCAGGAAGGCGAGGTCGTAGAGGACGTCGGTCGTCGCGATGGTGTCGCTGAACTCGACACCGTCGAACGGCATCGGCTTGCCCTCGAACAGGCAGATGTTGCGTAGGGTGAGATCGCCGTGGCAGCGGCGGACCTTTCCGGCGGCGCGGCGGACATCGAGCAGCGGGGCATGGCGCGCCAGGATGGCCTTGAACCGCGCCGCGAGACCCTGCGCCGCCTCGGCCGGGACCAGACCGGTCGCCCGCAGCGCGGAATCGTTCATGTCGATCACGGCCGCCATGGCGTCGGCCCCGCCGCATGGGCGGCAGATCTCCGCCTCGGCGTGGAAGGCCGCCAGCGCCTGCGCGAGATCGTCAATGTGGCTCGGCCTGAGACGCCCATCCTGCGCCATCGCGTCGAGCAGGTCCGCGTCGGGGAAGCGGCGCATCTCGACGACGGCATCCACGAGGTCCCCGGACCCGTCGAAGACCAGCGCCCCGTCCGGTTCGCGGGTGATCCGGCGTGCTCCGACGTAGAGCGTGGGCGCGGTGCGGCGGTTGAGCGCCACTTCCGCCGCACAGGCGGCGAGGCGCCGCTCCGGACTCGTGAAATCGAGATAGGGGAAGCGAACGGCGCGCTTCAACTTGAACACGCGATCGCCCGCCAGGAAGAGGTGGGAGATGTGGGTCGAGATGGTCTCGACCGCCCCCGAACCCGCCAGCGCCTGCCTCAGGAACGTCGCGATCGGGTTCTGGTCCTCGGGCGGCATCGGATCGGTCCGTTGCGACATCAGGCCGGGCTGGACCGGTGCCGCCACCGCACCGGGACCCAGCCCGGCCCGGACGCGCCGTGGGTGCCGAGAACGAAGGGCTTCACCAGTTCGGCCAGCGCCAGATAGGTGACCGTGATCGCCAGGATCGCCAGGAGGACCGGGGCAGGGGGCGGCACGAAGCCGAACCAGGCGCCCATCGGCGTGAACGGCAGCGCGAGGGCGACCGTGAGGGCGGCGAGCGACGAGACCGCGAGGGCGGTGCCCGGTCGATCGCGCCAAGGCCGACTGCTCGTGCGGATGACGAAGATCACGAGGATCTGCGTTGCCATCGATTCGAGAAACCAGGCCGTACGGAAAATCTCCGGCGTGGCCCCGAAGACAATCAGCAGCAATCCGAAAGTCAGGAGATCGAACACGGAGGACAATGGTCCCATCACCGAGGCGAAGCGGACGAGGCGACCCATGTCCCAGAGCTGCGGTTCGGCAGTGGCCTCGGGCCTGACCCCGTCGAAGGGGATACCGACCTCGGACAGGTCGTAGAGCAGGTTGTTGAGCAGGATCTGCGTCGGGAGCATCGGCAGGAACGGCAGGGCCACCGAGGCGGCGGCCATGGACAGCATGTTGCCGAAGTTCGAACTCGCGCCCATGCGGACGTATTTCAGGATGTTGGCGAAGGTCCGTCGCCCCTCCGCGACGCCGTCGGCCACGACTTCCAGATCGGGAGCCAGCAGGATCATGTCGGCCGCCGCCTGCGCGACGCCGGTGGCGCCCTCCACCGACAGGCCGATATCGGCCTGCCGCAGGGCCGGGGCGTCGTTGATGCCGTCGCCCAGGAAGCCCACGACCGCGCCGTCGGCCTTCAGGGCGCGGACCACCCGCACCTTCTGATCGGGCGTGAGGCGTCCGAACGCGTCGACCGCGCGCACGCGCACGGCCAGGGCCTCGTCACTCAGCGCCGCGAGTTCGGACCCGGACAGCGTCGTCTGATCGGCGAGTCCGACGAGGCCCGCGAGGCGGTGCACCACGATCGGATCGTCGCCGGACAGGATCTTCACGCGTACGCCCGCCGCCGCGAGGCGGGCCACCGCCGCGGCCGCGGTCGCCTTGGGCGGATCCGCGAAGGCACTGAAGCCCTCCAGGACCAGATCGGTCTCCTCCATGGCCGCAGCGCCGACCGAGCCGTCGCGTGAAGCCACCGCGATGCTGCGCATGCCGTCGCAGGCGAGTGCACGGACGCGGTCGAGCGCCTCCGCGCGCGCCGCCTCCGTCATGGTCACGCACCCTTCGCCATCGCGTCGGCGCGTGCACAGAGCCAGTACCGCCTCCGGTGCTCCCTTCACGATCAGGAGCGGCCCTTCGGGGCCATCCGCCAGAACGGTGCCGGTGCGCCGGGCGAAATCGAAGGCGCGCCGGCCAGCGAGATGCCAGCCGGCGGCCGCCTCTGGGACTGCGCGGATGAGGGCGGCGTCGAGGGAGCCGCGGTCTCCGCCGAGATCGGCCGCGATGGCTGCGAGCCGGGCTGCCCGCGGATCGTCGTGGCCGGCTCCATCGAGACTGCGGCTGAGCGCGATTTCCGCAGCGGTCAGGGTGCCGGTCTTGTCGGTGCACAGGATCGTCATCGCGCCAAGGTCGTGGATCGCGGCGAGCCGCTTCACGATGACCTTCCGCTGGGCCATGCGCATCGCCCCCCGCGCCAGCGTCACCGTTGTGATCATCGGCAGGAGTTCGGGGGTGAGTCCCACCGCCAGCGCGACGGCGAACAGCAGCGAATCGAGGAGGGGCCGGCCGAAGGCCACCCGCAGCGCCAGCACGGCGATGACGAGGGCGATCGTCAGACGGGCGACCACCAGACCGAACTCACGCAGATCCCGCTGAAACGGCGACGCATTCTGGGTCTCCTCGAGGGATGCGGCGGCGGCGCCGAACATCGTGGCCCGGCCGGTGGCGGCGACCAGTGCGACGGCTTCCCCGGTCTGTGCCACCGCGCCGCGGAACAGCGCGTTGGAGGCTTCCGCGGGGTCGGTGGCCGTGACGAGGCCGGGCGCCTTCTCGACGGGATACGGCTCGCCGGTGAGCGCCGCCTCCGCCGCCGTGAAGGCGTTGCTCTCGACGATCAGGGCGTCCGCTGGGACGATGTCGCCGGCCCGGACCCGGACGAGATCGCCCGGCACCACGCCTTCGACCGGGATCGTCGTGAAGGCGCCGTCCCGGCGTACCTCCGCCTTGAGGGCTACCGAGCGGCGCAGGGCGTCCGCGGCCTTGAGGGCGTGCCCCTCCTGTACGGTGTCGAGCCCGATCGACAGCGCCAGGATGACCGCGATGATCGCGCCGCCGATCCAGTCGCCGGATAGGCCTGAAACCAAGGCCGCCACCAGAAGGATCAGCGCAAGGGGCTCGAGAAGGCGCCGGAGGATGGCGCGCAGGCTGCTGTCGAGGGCGGCCGGAGCGTCGGCATTGGTCCCGTAGCGCGCGAGGCGGCGGGCGGCCTCGTCGGATGACAGGCCGCCGAGGTCACAGGCGAGCGTCGATGCGAGGGCGGCCGGGGTCCGGGTCCAGAAATCCGCGGCCCTGGGTACGAGGGGCTGATCGCGTCGCCGGCCCGTACCGGGTCGCCAACCGTGGCGCGGCACCGGCGACTTGGCAGGCTCTGAGCCGGCGGGGGCGACAATCATCGGGAGCCTCGGTCGTCGGTCTCGGGCAGGTGCCAGCGGGATCGAGGACATCGAAGGTCCAGCGCGACCCGTTCGGCCCTCGCCGCCCCGTTCATTCTGGTGCGGCGACGAGCCCCGGCACCTTGATCCACCTCAAGGGCGTCGGCCCCCCTTCAGATCGGCCGGGTCAAAGCCGGACCCGGATTTCGGCCCAGGGCTTGGCGCGCATCCGAGGGCCGTCGCAGGACGGTACGCTGGAAGGCTCGGACTCCGGTTCGACGGGGGGTGCGGCGATCACCGGCGGCCTCTCGATGCAAGCCCGAGGAAAGAGGCGCCGGCGTCATCGTATTCCCGGCCGCGTTGCAGCCGCCCGGGACACGCGCCGTCAGAATATCGGCGAGCCGGACGGATCGGGCAGGCGCATCAGGGGCTCGCCGACGCGCAGGCGCGCGCCCTCGTGGAGAGACGGGCAGAGCGCGAAACCCGCCGGCGCCAGAACCAGGATGGTCGAGCCATGCTCGAACCAGCCCATCTCGTCGCCCTTGGCGAGGCGCGCCCGGCAGGGCAGCGTCCGGCCGCCGGTCGCGCGCAGGGCACCCCCCTCGGGCAGGAAGCCGAGACGCAGGCCCGCCACCAGGATCGCGGCCACTGGCACCAGGGTGACCGCATGGTGGCCCGCCGCCAGACGCAGCCGAAGGACCGCGCGCTCGTTGCGGCAGAACAGCGCCTCTACGCGCTTGAGCGCGATCGGGTTCACGTTCCAGGTGTCGCCCCAGATGTGCCGGACCGATTCGACCTGCAGGTCATGGGGCGCGTGGAAGCGGTGATACATCCCGGCGGTCAGCCGCAGGGTAGCGTAGCAGCCTCCCTCGTGATCATGCGCCAGTTCCTCGTCCCCGCCCAGGAGATCGCCGAGCCGGTAGGACAGGCCCTTGATCTGGAACAGGCGCCCGGCCTCGATCCGGCCATGGGCGCCCAGGATGGCGTCGCTGGGGCTCGTGAGGAGTGCGGGATCGCTCGCGATCGGCCGAGCGCCGGGGCACAGGGCACGGACGAAGGCGGCGTGCAGGCTGGGGAAGCGAGTCACCTGCGCGTCGCGGAGGTCGACGTCGCAGAACAGCCGCCATGTCGCGATCGAGAGGTCGCGCACCAGCGGCTGCTCGATCCGGCTGAACCTGCCCATGAACCGGGTGGCGAGGCGGCGCGGCAGTCGGTTCGTCAGCAGGAAGTTGAGATTCTCCTGAGCGCCGACCCGCGCCAGAACAGTCCGCAGCCGGGATCGGGACACCGTCATCATGCCGCAAACCGCCTCCGATAGGGCGCGGGACGATGTCCGCGCTCCTCATCACCCTGTCCGCCACCGCCGCCGCAGCGCTCGCCCTGCCGCTGGCCGCGGAGCGCCTGCAACTGTCGCGGGCGAAACACCGCTCGCTGACCGGCCACGCCCGAATGGCGCGGCGTGTCGCCGGGCTGATCCCGCACTACGCCTATTCCGAGCACGCGTTCTTCCGCGCCGATGGTCCGGACGAGGCGGTGGCCCTCCGGCGGGAGGCGGGATTCGCGCGCTTGTCCGATCTGTTCCGGACGCGCTTCCCGCGGACCCGGGCCGAGACCGAGGCGGTTCGCGACGGGCTCTCGGACCTCCAGTTCACCGGGCTCTACCGGGTGCCGTTCCAGTACGCCCGGCACGTGCGTGCGCATCTGGGCACCGGCGCCTTCGCGGCCTCCGCAGAGGGCGTGACGATCACGGATCTCGATGGCAACGTCTTCTACGACCTCGCCGGCTCCTACGGGGTGAACCTGTTCGGCGTGGATTTCTACCGCGCCTGCCTGGAGGAAGGGAGCGCGCGGGTCTCGGCCCTCGGCCCGGTGCTCGGGCCACTGCACCCGGTCGTCACCGGCAACGTCACCCGGCTCAGGGCGATCTCGGGCCTCGACGAGGTCTCGTTCCACATGTCCGGCACCGAGGCGGTCATGCAGGCGGTGCGGCTGGCCCGCTACCACACCGGCCGCCGCCGGATCGTCCGGCTCTGCGGCGCCTATCACGGCTGGTGGGGCGAGGTTCAGCCCGGCATCGGCAATCCCGTGCCCACCCGCGACACGCTGACCCTCGCCGACATGTCCGAACGGACCCTGAGGGTCCTGGCGAACCGCCGGGACGTCGCCTGCGTGCTGGTCAACCCACTTCAGGCGATGCACCCCAATGCCGGGGCGCCGGCCGATTCCGCCCTGGTCGACAGTGGCCGCAGGGCGAGCTTCGACCGTGCGGCCTACACCCGCTGGCTGCAGGCGTTGCGGGCGGTGTGCAGCGCCCGCGGCATCGTGCTGATCCTGGACGAGGTGTTCCTCGGCTTCCGCCTCGCCCGGGGCGGGGCGCAGGCGTATTTCGGCCTGCGCGCCGACATGGTCACCTACGGCAAAACGCTCGGCGGCGGCCTGCCCGTCGGCGTCCTGTGCGGACGCGCCGACCTGATGCGGCGTTATCGCGAGGACCGCCCGGTCGACATCTGCTTCGCCCGCGGGACCTTCAACGCCCACCCCTACGTGATGGGCGCGATGGCCGCGTTCCTGGACCGGCTCGACAGCCCAGCGGTCACCGCCCTCTACGCCGGCCTCGACGCGACCTGGGACGGACGCGCGCGGCGCCTGAACGTTCTCCTGGCGGAGGCCGGCCTGCCGGTGCGGGTCGCCGCCATGTCGACGGTCTGGACGGTCCTGTACACCAAGCCGTCGCGCTACAACTGGATGCTGCAATTCTACCTGCGCGCGGAGGGGCTGGCTCTGTCGTGGGTCGGGACCGGACGCCTGATCTTCAACCTCGCCTACGACGACGCGGCCTTCGAGGCCGTAGCGGCACGCTTCGTGGCGGCGGCGCGGGCGATGCAGGCGGACGGCTGGTGGGAGGCAGGGGCGCCGAGCGACAGGGCGATCCGCCGGTCTATCCTGCGGGAGGTCGCCGCCATCCGGCTCGGAAAGCTCGGCGCGCGCCTGGGCCTGCACGCGCCTGAGCAGGGCTGAGCCGGGCGGAGGGCGGCCCGGCACGCGTGGCCCGGGTCTCAGGCGCCCCGCTCGTGCGGCTCCTGCTCCTCGACCAGCTCGCCGTGCAGGAGGGCCAGGGGCGCCCTGTGGTAGAGCTTGATGTCGTGGAACGGATCCGTGAGGATCTTGGTGACCCAGACGAGGCCGGTCTGCAGGTCACGCTGCAAGAAAAGTTGGATCATCCGGAACAGCAGGCCCGCGAGCGCCAGCCACAGCCAGATCCAGCCGACATTGCGGATCAGGTCCGCGGTCGTCTGATGGGGCGAGATCAACCCGAACAGGCTCGGGTCGAAGTAGAGCGGCAGGGGTGACAGCGCCCAGATCGCCAGGAGCACGACCTTCCTCTGGAGGTTGTAGCCGACCTTGATCTCTTCCTTGTGCTCGTGCGTGGCGTCGTTGACGTGGTCGTAGCCCTTGGGCTCGAAGAACAGGTGGCCCGCCTGACGGGAGGTCATCGCCACGAGCCAGCCGATCAGGGCCGCCGTGGCCGGGTCCTTGAACGCCAGCGCGTAGGCCACCAGGAAGCTGATGGCGCTGACAACATGCAAACTCTGATTGACGCGGTTGTGGTGATAGTACCGGTGGTCGTCCCAGCGCTGTAAGCGCAGCGCCTCCAGAAAGCTCGCCATGGTGTGCTTCCCCGATCGAAAGGTTGTGGGCTGGTCGACGGTGATCCGCGCTCAGGCGTCGCGCTTGCGCAGGCGCAGGAGGGAGAAGTGGCCGAGGGGCGGCAGCGCCCGGCGCTCGACGATCTCCACGGGAGCCCCCGCGGCCCAGGCGGCATAGCGATTCCAGGCGAATTCTGTCCGCCAGCCGAGGCGGCTCGTCACCGGCGCGAGGGCGTGCTCCACGGTGCGACGCAGGCCCGCCTCGGCACCGATCCGCGTCGTGATGACGATCTCGCCGCCGGGGCGCAGCACGCGAGCAAATTCGTCGAGGGCCGTCTCTGGATTGGGGACCGCCGTGACGACGTATTGGGCAACGACCACGTCGAAGGAGGCGTCGGCGAAGTCGAGGTGCTCGGCATCCATGACGGCGAGGCGCTCGACGTTGGGCAGGCGCATCCGCGCCACGCGCTGGCGCGCCTTCTCCAGCATGGGTGCCGAGATGTCGATCCCGACGACGCTGTGGGCGCGTCGATACGCCGGAAGGGACAGTCCGGTGCCGACGCCGACCTCCAGGATCCGAYCGCCGATCCGTTCCGCTGCCGCGGCCGCCAGGGTCCGGCCCTGCGCAAAGACCGGCCCGAAGACGAGGTCGTAGACCGGCGCCCAGCGGCCGTAGGCCCTGGCGACGCCGTCGCGGTCGAGATCGGCGCTGAGAGCGCCCGCGCGCGACGGACCGGTGTCGTGCATTCCGATGGCCATGGGTGTCCTGTCTCGTTGTCGGCAAGGTCGGAAGGCCGGCGGATTCTTCCTGCCGCCGGCTGCGGGTCTCGGTCGGGCGTCCCGGATCAGGCCGGGTCCCGCGAGAAGGGGAGGCCGTCGCGGCCCGGCCCGGCCGAGGCCGTCTCCAGGGACCGGCCTGCCCGCGCCACCCGCGATGGCCGGGGGACGGCCGGTGCGATCGCTGGCATCGTGGGGCGCCGCGGGCCGATCAAAACAGGCGGGCGTGCGAGAGGCGGGATCTCGGGGCGCACCAAGCCGCCTGGACCATCATCGACCCCACGCCGCCTCTCCGGACAAATCTTTCCGCCGGCAAAGCTATGTCGATCGTTTGACAAGGTTGTGACAAGTCCATTGCATCCCGATCGATGTATTCGTTTCGTTGGCAAATCATCAATTTGCAGCGCAGAACTTCTGGGAAGATGGTGAGACGCGCGATCAGGGGTGCAGGTTTTGCTTTGCTGCCACACCACGCAGCCGGCGCCATGCACCCGGTCGATCATGCCCCGTTCACGATGCCCGCATCCCGATGCCCTTGCGGTCTCGTCGTGGATCCGCGAATGCGCGATGTTGTGAGGGCGAGAAGCCTGAAGGTCGCTGCTTCGACATCTTCTCGCCCTGATATCGACGAGTTGTGACCCGGTATCCCCAGCGGGACAGGGCGCGAGGACGCGCCGGAGGAGTATTTCGCGTGATCGAGAATTTGCTGCGTCAGACCTTCGCGGTGGCGGCCATCGCCGGAATCGCCCTCAGCGCCGGGCAGGCGCAGGCCGCGCAATGCGGGAACACGGCAGGCGGTTTCGAGGCGTGGAAGCGTCAGTTCGCCGAGGAGGCGCGCGGCCGGGCCAGTGCGACCAGCCTCGCGGCGCTGCAGACCACCGCCTACTCCACCGCCACCATCTCGGCGGACCGGGGGCAGCACAGCTTCAAGCTGTCGCTGGACCAGTTCCTTGCCAAGCGCGGCGGCCCGACCATCGTCTCGCGGGGACGCGCTTTGAAGCGGCAGAACGCGGCCCTGTTCGAGTCGATCGAGCAGCGCTACGGCGTGCCGCCGGGTCCGCTCCTGGCGATCTGGGGCATGGAGACCGGGTTCGGCGCCGTGCGCGGCAACGTCAACACGCTGTCCGCGGTGGCCACGCTCGCCTACGATTGCCGCCGCTCCGAATACTTCACGGATCAGCTATACGCGGCCCTGACCCTCGTCGACCGCGGTCTGCTGACCGCGAACACCCGTGGCGCGGCGCATGGCGAGGTCGGCCACACGCAGTTCCTGCCGAAGAACGTGCTCGCCTACGGCACCGGCGATCTCAACAACGTCGGGGCCGCCCTGTCGTCCACGGCCAACTTCCTGAAGGCTCATGGCTGGCGCGCCGGCGCGGGCTACCAGCCCGGCGAGCCTAACTTCGCGGCGATCCAGGGCTGGAATGCCGCCCCGGTTTACGAGAAGGCAATCGCGCTGCTCGGACGCCAGATCGACAACGATTAGTCGCTCATCGGCATCGATTGGCCGACGAAGACTGCAATCGATCGATGGCGATCCGCCCAAAAATGGTCTCGATCGGTCCAAGATCGACCATCGCATCGCCCCAGAAAAGCCGGCCCGACCCCGCTGTTTCCGTTTGAGCGAGGCCGGTCCGCCCGTCGCGATTCCTCCTGATGATCCGGAGGCCGGCGGTCGGCGTGCCCCGTTCCGAGACGAGGAGCATGGGCATCCGCATGGCTGTCGAATCCGTATCGCCGGACGGCCTCAACATCCGCACTGCGCGGCGCGCCTGGGTGGCGCCCTTCATCGTGATGAGCGGCGCCATCGGGCTGGCCGCCGTCGGCGCTGTCACCCTGCATCGCATCCCGTCCCCCGGGACCGTGATCGCCCGGCCGGACATGCCGGCCCCGGCGCCGATCGCGGAGGTGCCGGCCGAGGCGCCCGCCACCGAGGCCAGCGCCACCGGGATCCCGGATCGCGAACCCGCGCCCGAGGTGATCGGTGGATCCCTGTCGCGGTGGGCCTGGAACCAGATCGAACCGCCCGCCCTCACGCCCGAAGCCGCCCCGGAAACCAATTCCGAGCCCGGCGCGCAGATCGCCGAGCCGCCGCGGGTCCCGATGGTCGTCCCGCTGCCCATGCCGCGCCCGCCCGAATTCCGGAACTCCGCTGGCGCCGGCCTTGGCCGTCGGTCGGAGCGGCGCATGGCGCGGCGCGAGGTGCCGCCTGCGGCCCAGACCCTGCCGAAGCCTGACGAGCGCTCGTTCCTGGAAAAGCTCTTCGGCATCGAGCACGCGCCGGCCCTGGCCTACACGGCGCTGGAGAGCAGACCCGCCGACGTGGCGCCGCAGCGGCGCATCTCACCGCCGCTCGCGCCGGCCCGGGAGCCGAGTGCCACGGCCGGGATCGCCGTCTACAACATCGCCGCCAAGAGCGTGACGCTGCCGAACGGCGAGCGCCTGGAGGCGCATTCCGGCCTCGGCGAAGGCCTGGACGATCCCCGCCTCGTCAACGTGCGGATGCGCGGGCCGACGCCGCCCGGCACCTATGACCTCACCGAGCGTGAGCAGCCGTTCCACGGCGTCCGGGCGATCCGGCTCACGCCGGTCGGCGGCAACGAGGCGGTCTACGGCCGCGTCGGCCTACTGGCGCACACCTACATGCTGGGTCCGCGGGGTGATTCGAACGGCTGCGTATCGTTCCGCGACTACGACCGGTTCCTTCAGGCCTACCTCCGCGGCGAAGTCCAGCGCCTCGTGGTCGTGAGCGGTACCCAGGACCCGTTGCCGAGCCTTGCCGCCGGCACCGTGACCACCCGGATGGCCCGCAACGGCGGCTGACGCCGTCCCGCTTGCGACGACAGGCAGCAGCACGTCGCAGATCGATCGGGCCGTTCTGAAGCCGGTCTTGACTGGCAGCACCGGGCTGAACAGCAGCATCGCGACGGCGAAGGAGCCTGTCCACGACCTCGTGCCCTGGCCTGCACATGATGCCAAAGTGACTGGCATCGCGCGCTGCCGGTCACGCCGGGACGCTCAGAGTCCGACGCGGCCGAGCGCCGGGAGCTTGATCGCCGGTCGACGCAGATCGATCCCCGCGACGCCACCGAGAAGGTTCAGCTCGATGCCCTCGACCCAGCCGAGCGTGAGCCCGGCGTAGCCACCGAGATTGAACCGGATGCCGGTGCGCGAGGGTGTCCGGCCGACCCAGCGGCCATCGTAGGGAAAATCCTTGCCGATCGCTGTCGTCGGGAGGCTGGCCCGGATCTCCGGAACCGCCGCCATGACAGCGGCCACGAAGGTGTTGGAGTTCGGACCGGGCCAGACGACATAGTCGCCCGGTCGACCATAGCGGTACCCGGCCACAGCCTCTCGGATCCGCGGGAGCATGGCTTCCGCCTCCGGCCCGTCCGCCGCGAACACGATCGTCGGCGCATTACCGAACCACCGCCCGTCCGGGACGAAGCGGTCGACCCAGATCGGCTGGCCCCAAGCGGTGTAGTCGAACCGGTTGTAGGCGCGCGCGTCGCGATCCTTGATGACGATCCAGCTATGCGTGGCCACGATGCCGCGCCAACTCACGGTCCGCGCCGAGAAGACGCGCATCACGGCCCCGGGATGGGCATCCGCCGGCGGCAGCAGACCGACGCTGGAGCGGTCCGCGAGACGCCAGTCGCCGCGCGCGCGCGTCGCGTAGAGCAGAGCGGAAATCGCCACCGGCACAAGGAACAGCACGGCGAACGCGACGACAGCGATCCTGAACAGGGTCACGGGTGGGCCAGATCCGGAGGGGAGACGGTCCGGATGTAAGCATGCGGTATGCCGAGGAGAATGCGGCCGAACCGACCGGCCCCCAGGCCTCAACTCGCGACGGCGAGCGCGTCGAGAAGCAGCGTTGCGGCGAGGAGATCGGCACATCCGCCCGGACTGAGGCGCGCGGCCACGAAGGCGTGATGGATCGCGGCCGCGCGGTCCCGCCAGCCCGGCCCGGCGATCCCACCGGACTCGAGAAACGACGCCGCTTCCCCCCGCGCGCCGATGAGACCTTGCGCCCCGCCGCGGTGGAGGAGGTTGGTATCGTCGACGACCGCCAGGAGAGCGAAGAAGCAATGCACGCGTGCCGCCTCGGGATCCTCAGGCAGACAGGCGCGGCCATACCGCAGCGCCGGCAGTCCGACCGTGCGGATCGTCGGGAAGCCGGCCGCCGCTTCGGCGCTGGCCCCCCCGACACCGAACCGGCGCGCCGCGCGACCGCCATGGCTCACCGGCGAGGCCGGGGATTGGGCAATGGCCGCGCCCCAGAGTTGGCCGACGCGTTCGGCCTGCGCCTCGGCGGTGGCACATCCAGCACCGGGGACGCCGGCAGCCGCGCAGATCAGGCCGAGGGAGAAGATGGCGCCGCGATGCGCGTTCACGCCGTCGGTCGCCCGCATCATCGCGGCCTCGGCCCGAACTCCGATGGCGCGGAGTTCCGCCATCTCCGCTCGCCGGCCGCCGGCCGCGACCAGGTCGGCGAAGAACGGCCGGATCGCCGCCGCGCTGCGGCGGAGCGACTCCGCGTCCATGTCATCGTGACTGCCAGAATCGACCGGACTGACGAGACCGGGCTTGGGCCAGGTTTCCAGTTCGTCGATGAGCGCCGCGTGGGCGAGATCCGCAACACGCTCGGCCCAGGAGGTCTCGGCGCCGCCCGACCCGGCAATCGACGCAGTGGAAATCGGATCGTCGCGCAGGATGGGGCCTCGCCTTGGGTTTGGCCGGCGATGCCGGGACAGCGTCGAGGGGCCGACGTATACTGGACGGCGGCTGCGGATCCACAGGTGCCGGAGCAGTGCCGCGTGGGCGGGGGCAGGCTGGGGCGTCGCGAACGGGGATGAGGGGCGTCAGC
Organism: Methylobacterium sp. P3_A11; assembly: GCF_056403155.1. NCBI lineage: Bacteria > Pseudomonadati > Pseudomonadota > Alphaproteobacteria > Hyphomicrobiales > Methylobacteriaceae > Methylobacterium > Methylobacterium sp. P3_A11. The sequence goes on along the minus strand of NZ_JBFUGA010000020.1, from coordinate 16,861 downwards.
GGCAGGCGCCATGGCGCATCGTTGGGCGCGCCGCGACTTCGATCGGCCTATCGATGCTCGGACACCTCAGGGAGACCATATTTGAGTTTGATTGAACACGCCCGGATATCCCGACGCGTGGGGAGGCCGATTGCTGCGGCCGCAAACGACGGCGCGTACTCGTGCATGAAATAGGCGGACCCTGGCTTCGGGATCCGAACGTCTTCGGGAACGATCGGGCATTCGCGCAATCGCAGATCAGGCGGCCCGGCGGACGCCGCTTGAACTTATTATTGATCGGCTTTTATTTACAAATTTGACGACTGAAAGTTTTAAATACTTCACTTCGTTCCGACAGTGATCGCATTCGCGAAGCACGTGCATGGAGTCGAGATGGAATGAACCGAGCGCAGCAACTTCTCCGGTCGCTGTCCAAGGACGCCCGTATCGTCGAGATCGGCCCGAGCTTCAGTCCGCTTGCACCCAAGCGTGACGGCTGGAAGACCTTCGTCATCGATCACGCCCCCCGCGAAGAGCTGATCAGGAAGTACCATGACCAGACGATCGACCGGATCGAGGCGGTCGATTGCGTCTGGACGGGCGGGTCGATCGCCGATGCCGTTCCGGTGGACCGGCACGGCAGTTTCGATGCGTTCATTGCCAGCCACGTCATCGAGCACACGCCCGACATCGTCTCGTTCCTGCGTGCCGCCGAAACCCTGTTGCGACCGGACGGCGTCGTGATCCTGGCGGTGCCCGACAAGCGCAAATGTTTCGACGTCTTCCGCAGCCTTACCGGTACGGCCGACGCCATCGCGGCCTTCCTGGAGAAGCGGGACCGTCACTCGCTTCGCACGCAGATCGACTACGGCCTGAACATGGCGCTCAAGGATGGATCCGCCGGAGCTTGGTCGGGTGCCGACAGGCGCCCGGCGATTCCGGTGAACCCGCTCACCGACGAGGCGCAATGGCGTGCTGCCGCGCAGGCGCCCGATTACGTCGATGCGCATGCCTGGGTGTTCGTGCCGTCGAGCTTCTCTCTCATGATCCTCGAGCTGTCACAGCTCGGCTATCTCGACCTGCGCGTCGAAGATTCCCTCGAAATGGAAGCGACGGAATTCTTCGTCTGGCTCCGCAAGGGAGCCCGGCGCCTTCCGCCGGACCAGACCCGCAGCCGGCGGTCGACCCTCATGCATCGGGTGATCGTCGAGCTGGCGGATCAAAAGCGGCAATTGCCGGACGATGCGTTTCTCCAATTGGCCTCGGCGGCCGGATTGCGGGACCAGATCCTGGAGGCGGCCTATCGGACCGACGCCCTCCGCGCCGTCCTTCGCGCCCTCCGATCGAGCATCGGCCGCTTCGGCTTGGATCGCGACAGATTCAAGAGCCTGATCGGAGCGGCGAGCCGGAATGTCCCGGCGCACCCCTCGGCAGCGGTCCAGCATCAGATCCTGCTGGAAGAGGGAACGAAGGTGCTCACAGAGGGCAAAGAGCCAAGCGTGCACTCGGAGGAGGCGGGTTTCTCCGCCGTGGCAAAGCCTCTCTCGAAGGGATTACGAGACGCGGACCAACTCGGGGATCGACAGCTTGCCGACGAACTCGAGCGCGAGCGCCAGCGCGCCCACGCCGTCAAGGCGGTGCTGGACGCCGCCCTCCAAAGCCTGCGCGGCCGCGGACTGGATCGGAAACGGTTCAGGACGCTCGTCACGCAGGCCGCCGAAGACACGCCGAATGGCGGCCCGGAATCGGTCCGTCACGCGATCCTGGCCGAGGAGTCGCGCCGGATCCTCGGCTTGCCTGACTGCTGAGGCGGCCAGCACCCCGTACCACGCCCGGGTTGGCGGCGCCGCAAGAGCCCCGTCTTCAGGCCGCCGAGGCGACCGCCGGCGAGATGCGCTTGCGCGCCTTCCTGTCCTCGGTGCTGCTGACGAAGGCCTGCGCCTCCTCCTTCCGCTCGAAGACGTGCGGCGCCACACCGCGCCTGTTGAGCGCTTCCTCCATCTTCAGGCGCAGGAACGCGCTGGTCGCGTAGCGAGTCGTGGTCGCGTAGTAATTCGCCTGCACGTACTGGACCATGCCGGCGTAATCGTCGACCAAGTTCTCGTTGAGCCGGAAGCCGTCGTGGTTGATCACGGCATTGACCCGCTGACCCGCCTTCCGGCACGCCTCGACGATGGTCATGCGCAGCTCGTCCATGTCGCCCTTCACCCGGCAGTACCAGCCTTCGAGGTTGATGAAGAGGATGTTTCGCTCTCCATCGTAGCTCACGCGCGACTTGAGATCGAGGTTGAGCAGATCCGAGATCAGCTCCATCGGCTCTTCGCGGAAGATGCGGGAATCCATCGGCACCGGATTGCGCACGACGGGCGCGAAATCCATGTGGGCGAGGATGTCGCGCTCGATGTCGATCCCCGGCGCAACCTCGATGAGTTCCAGGCCGTCCGCGGTCAGCTGGAACACGCAGCGCTCGGTGACGTAGAGGACCGGCTGCGAGCGCTCGACGGCGTAGGGACCTGAAAAGGTGTTCTGCTGCACCGCGCCGACGAACTTGCGGGCTCTGCCCTCGGTGACGATCCGCATCTGACCGTCGTTGACCGCGATCTCGAGGCCGCCGGCCGTGAAGGTCCCGGCGAACACCACCGTGCGGGCATTCTGCGAAATGTTGATGAAGCCGCCGCAGCCGTTCAGCTTGCCGCCGAACTTCGAGGTGTTGACGTTGCCGGCGGCATCGCATTCCGCCATGCCGAGGCAGGTCATGTCGAGACCGCCGCCGTCGTAGAAGTCGAACATCTGGTTCTGGTCGATGATGCAATCGGCGTTGGTCGCAGCGCCGAAGCTCGAGCCGGACGCCAGCACGCCGCCGACCGCCCCGGCCTCGGTGGTGAGGGTGATGTAGGGGGTGATCTTCTCCTCGTTGGCGACAGACGAGATGCCCTCCGGCGCGCCGACGCCGAGATTGACGACGCCGTTCGGCGGCAACTCGAAGGCGGCGCGGCGGGCGATGATCTTGCGCTCGTTGAGGGCCATCCGCTTGATGCCGGTCACCGGCACCCGGATCTCCCCTGCAAGCGCCGCATCGTGCATCACGCCGTAATTCATGCGGTGCATCTCGGGCTCGGCGACCACGACACAGTCCACCAGGATGCCGGGCACGCGCACGTCCTTCGGCAAGAGATAGCCGTCATCGACGATGCGCTCGACCTGGGCGATGACGATGCCGCCGTTGTTGCGGGCCGCCATGGCCTGCGCGAGACAGTCCAGGGTCAGCGCCTCCTTCTCGTAGGAGAGGTTCCCCGAGGGATCGGCCGAGGTGGCGCGGATGAAGGCCACGTCGATCTTGGTGGCGGTGTAGAAGAGCCATTCCTCGCCATCGACCTCGACGAGCTTGACGATGTCCTCCGTGGTCAGTTCGTTGACCTTCGCGCCGCCGTGGCGCGGATCGACGTAGGTCTTCAGGCCAACCTTCGAGAACAGCCCGGGCTGGCCGGCGGCGCAGGCCCGGTAGAGCTGCGAAATGACGCCCTGCGGAAGGTTGTATCCGCGGATCAGGTTGTCCTGTGCCGCCTTGGCGACCTTCGGCATACGGCCGAAATTGGCGGCGATGACCCGCGTGAGCAGGCCGTCGTGATGCAGACGGCCTGTCCCGAGCCCTTTGCTGTCCCCGGCGCCAGCCGTCATGATCAGGGTCAGTCCACGCGGCGATCCGGTCTCGACGTACCGCTTCTCGAGGGCGGCGTGCAGGGCCTCCGGGATGCAGCTCTGGACGAACCCCGTGGTGGTCACCACGTCGTTCTCACGGATCAGCGCGATCGCCTCCTCCGCCGAGATGACCTTGTTCTTCCTCATGGAGCCTGTGATCCTCCCCGGCATTGGGACGTGCGGCCGGCCTTCACGCCCGCCGCCTCCGACTTTGCCATGCGCCGCCCCGTCGATGCCGGGACATGTCGGCCCCTGGGATCAGCTGAGTTTTGCATACAATCGATATTGCACCGCATCAATATTTGCGGCATTGCACGAGGCTGATGCCGGCTGCTGACAATACTCTGAAAAAGTAGGACCGCGCTGCTGAAAAACTCTTCGGTCCACGATCAGAAAAATTGCTCGGTCGCGAATGGTCGAACCGATCGAGACACGGCGCGGCGCCCGCAGAGCGTTACGCGCCGCGACTGCGCTCTCCGACGGCCGACCCGTGCCCGCAACGCCTCCACGGGAGCCAAGCGACCGCTTGTGTCCGACCGCACGCGCTTTTCGCAGCCCAGGTGTGCGGGCTCACCGCGGCGTCAGCGGATCGGGTGTCTGTCTGTCTCGACACGACAGGGAGGCAACGATGAACCAAGATCCCAACGCCCGACGCGCAACCGCGGACAGCGACGCTCGGCCCCTCGATCGGAGCCGGGATGGTGACGCCCGGAGGCGGGAGGCAGTGGTGTCCGCATGGCGTCGCGCTCTCCGCAGGATGCGCGACCGGCGCGCTGCTCAAGACCAAGCCGATCCGGGCGGCTGACGACGCGAAAGCGTACCCGGATGCCCGAATGGTCACGGGACCGACCCCTTTTTCTCTACTTTGCTTCGCGCTGCGCGCGCCGCAGAGCGGGGGCAGCGGATGGGGAGTACATAGGCCGATGGACGACGACGTCGCAGACGGCACGAATGGTGGCGACGGGAGTTGCGACGCCGCCCAGGAAGCGAACGGGATCGCCTTCCTGCTGGCGAGCGCGGCGTATCTGGCACTGGCCGATGCGCATCTCCGGCGGGAAGGTCCGGGCGGGCTGGCGCTGATGGACGAGATCGAGGACCGCCTCACGGAGGCCCTGCAGAGCTTCGTCGATGAGACCTCCTACGACGACGCGCGGCCGGATATTCTCCTGCACGCAACCCGGAAGGTTCGCGCCCTGCTCGATGCGGGGCGGTCACTGGCTCCGGAAATGCGCCGCTTCCAGTAGGGGCCGAACGGCTACCGCTTCGCGAAACCGATATCCGCTGCCACCGCCTGCAGCCGATCCGGATCGCGCTCTTTCCGTTCGCTGTAGCGATCGACGAGGTCATCGGAACGCTCGCGGGTCAGCAGCGTGAACTTCATGAGCTCCTCGCATACATCCACGACCCTGTCGTAGAGCGGACCCGGCTTCATCCTGCCTGCGTCGTCGAACTCCCGGTAGGCCATCGGCACGGAAGACTGGTTCGGGATGGTGATCATCCGCATCCACCGGCCGAGCACGCGCAGGGCATTCACGGCATTGAAACTCTGGGAGCCGCCCGAGACCTGCATCACCGCGAGGGTCCGGCCCTGGGTCGGTCGCAGGCTCCCTTCGGACAGAGGCAGCCAATCGATCTGGCTCTTCATCACCCCGGTCAGGGTGCCGTGCCGCTCGGGCGACACCCAGACCTGACCTTCCGACCACGCCGACAGGCCGCGGAGTTCCTGGACTTTCGGGTGGTCTGCGGTCGTGTCGTCGGGCAGGGGCAGCCCGTCGGCGTCGTAGATGCGGACCTCGCCGCCCATGGCTTCGAGGAGGCGGGCAGCCTCGTGGCCCAGGAAGCGGCTGAACGAGCGCTCGCGGAGCGACCCGTACAGAACGAGGAACCGGGGGGCATGCCGGAATTGGGCCGCCGGCAGGGGCACACGGGTCGGTGCCACGAAATGGGCCGCGCTCACGTTCGGCAACCCGTCACGGGCCGACGGGGCTGGAGACGGGCTCTTGCTCAAGACGAGACCTTCCCTTACGTTCAAATCGTCATTTGAAGATTGAAATGGAAATGGACGACGCGCAAGCCCTGGCGGCCTTCGCGGCCCTCGCACAGGAGCACCGCCTGCGGCTCGTGCGGGCGCTCGTGACCGCCGGTCCGGAGGGGATGGCCTCCGGCTCCCTCGCTGACGTCGTCGGAGTCTCCGCTGCGACCGTCTCGCATCACCTCAAGGAGCTGAGTCGCGCGAGACTGGTCAGTTCGCGCCGCGACGGCCGCTCGATCATCTACAGCGCCGCGTATCCGACGCTTTCGGCTCTTGTCGCCTTCCTGATGCGCGATTGCTGCCAGGGACGACCGGAGGTTTGCGCGCCCACGGCCGAAACCCTGGCCACGAGCCTCTGCCCATCCGGAGACACCGCCCATGTCTGATCCGTTCGATGTCGTGATCTACCACAACCCGGATTGCGGAACGTCCCGCAACACCCTGGCGATGATCCGCAACGCCGGCATCGAGCCCCACGTCATCGAGTACCTGAAGACCCCGCCGGTGCGGGCGCTTCTGGAACGGCTCCTCGCCCGCGCCGGCCTGTCGCTACGCGACGTGCTCCGGGAGAAGGGCACGCCCTATGCCGAACTGAACCTCGGCGACCCGACCCTGACGGACACGCAGCTGTTCGAGGCGATCGCGGCGCATCCGGTCCTGCTCAACCGCCCCCTGGTCGTGACGCCCCGGGGCGTGCGCCTGTGCCGGCCCTCCGAGCTGGTTCTGGACCTGTTGCCGCCCCAGCAGGGCGAGTTCGTGAAGGAGGATGGGGAACGGGTGGTGGACGTGCTGGGCCGCCGGGTCGCGACCGCCTGAGCGTGACGACAAACGACGAGATCAAGACGCCCGGATGCTCGCGCTCGCCATTTTCCTGGTCACCCTCGTCTTCGTCATCTGGCAGCCGAAGGGTCTGGGCATCGGGTGGAGCGCCCTGGCGGGTGCGGCTGCGGCCCTCACCGCCGGCGTAATCCAGCTCGGCGACATCCCGGTCGTCTGGCACATCGTCTGGGACGCGACCTTCACCTTCGTCGCCCTCATCATCATCTCGCTACTCCTCGACGAGGCCGGATTCTTCCACTGGGCGGCGCTTCACGTCGCCCGATGGGGCAGGGGCCGCGGCCGACGGCTCTTCCCGCTGATCGTGCTCCTGGGTGCGATGATCGCGGCGGTGTTCGCCAATGACGGCGCGGCTTTGCTGCTCACGCCGATCGTGCTGTCGATCCTGCTGCGGCTCGATTTCAAACCGCCGGCCGCGCTGGCCTTCATCGTCGCCTGCGGATTCGTGGCGGACTCGACATCCCTGCCGCTGGTCATCTCCAATCTGGTCAACATCGTCTCGGCCAACTTCTTCGACGTGACGTTCGGCAGATACGCGGCGGTCATGGTGCCGGTGAACCTCGTCTCCCTGGCGGCGACGCTCGTCGTGCTGGGAGCGTATTTCCGCCGTGACATCCCGGCGACCTACCCATCGGAGGCCCTGGAGAGCCCCGCCGGCGCGATCCGCGATCCACGGGTCTTCCGCGCGGCATTCCCGCTGCTGCTGCTTCTCCTGCTCGCGTATCTCGTCACCGCACCGTTCGCCGTGCCGGTGTCGATCGTCACCTGCGCGGGTGCGGCGGTCCTTCTGGCCCTGGCGAAACGGAGCCGCGTCATCCCCGTTCGCAAGGTGCTGGCCGGCGCTCCCTGGCAGATCGTCCTGTTCAGCCTCGGCATGTACCTGGTGGTCTACGGGCTGCGGAATGCCGGCCTGACCGTCGCGCTGGCGCAGGGCCTAACGTGGCTCGCGGGCCACGGTCCTTGGATCGCCACCGTCGGCACGGGCTTCGCCGCAGCCTTCCTGTCGTCGATCATGAACAACATGCCCAGCGTGCTGATCGGGGCACTCGCCATCCAGCAGGCCCCCGACCTGTCACCGTTGACCCGCGAGCTCATGGTCTACGCCAACGTCATCGGCTGCGACCTCGGACCGAAATTCACGCCCATCGGCAGCCTCGCCACCCTGCTCTGGCTTCACGTCCTGGCGGGCAAAGGCCAGACGATCACCTGGGGCCAGTACATGAAGGTCGGCCTGATCATCACCCCGCCCGTGCTCCTGACAACCTTGCTGGCGTTGGCGACCTGGCTGCCGCTGCTCGGCCCGCGCTAGGCTCCTCGTGGCCGCCATCGAAGATCACCCCGGATCCGCCGCGCCACCCGTGACCCGCCGCTGGCCGGTGATCGCCGCCCTCGGGGTGGTCGAGATCCTCGCCTGGGGCTCCTCGTTCTACCTGCCGGCGGTGATGGCCGGACCGATCGCCGAGAGCACCGGATGGCCCCTCGCCTGGGTGGTGGGCGGACTGGCGTTCGGCCTCCTGGTTGCGGCGCTCGCCTCGCCCCATGTCGGCGCAGCGATCCACCGGCGCGGCGGGCGGCCGATTCTGGCCCTGGCGGCCGTGCTGCTGGCCGCCGGGTTAACGATGCTCGCCCTGTCGCCGTCCCTGCCGGTCTACCTTGCCGGCTGGCTGATCCTCGGGGCCGGCATGGGGTGCGGGTTGTACGATCCGGCATTCGCGACCCTCGGCCGCCTTTATGGAGCGACGGCCCGGCCGGCGATCACGACCCTGACCCTCTGGGGCGGGTTCGCCAGCACCGTTTGCTGGCCGTTATCGGCCTTCCTCGTGGCACATGTCGGCTGGCGGGGCGCGTGCCTCACCTATGCGGGCCTGCACATCGTCGTGACGCTTCCGCTGGTGCTGCTGATGATCCCGCCCGCGCCGGCGCTGCCGCCGGTCGACGAGCGGCAGCCCTCCTGCGCCGGCCGCCTGTCGGTGCGGGAGCGGCGGGCGTTCCTGGTGTTTGCCGGGGTCCTGATCCTCGGCGGGGCGATCATGTCCCAGGTCTCGGTCCATCTGCTCACCCTGCTTCAGGCGCGGGGCGTATCCCTCGCCGCGTCGGTCTCGTATGGGGCGCTGATCGGACCCGCGCAGGTGAGCGCGCGCATCGCAGAAATGGCCCTGAAGGGGCGGCATCACCCGCTCTGGACCCTGACGGCGGCCTTCAGCCTGATCGCCCTCGGATTATGGCTGCTGGCACTGGGATTACCGGGCGTCGCGCTCTGGCTGGTGCTTTATGCCGGGGGTAACGGGATCTACTCGATCGCGCGGGGCACGGTGCCGCTCGCCCTGTTCGGCCCCCTTCGCTACCCGCTGATCATCGGCCGCCTCGCCCGGCCGGCCCTGGTCGCCCAGGCTCTGGCGCCCCCGGTCGGGGCGGTGGTGCTCACCCAGGCCGGTCCGGGAACCCTGTGGTGGCTGCTGTTCGCCCTGGCACTGGCTGCCCTGTGCCTGATCGCTGCCCTCTGGCGCACGCGGTAACGGCGCGGGACCGGCAGCGATCTCCGCGCGGCGCGGAGTGGTGAACATCGCCGCCGTAATGTCGTAGATCGACGTTCTCAGCATCGGGAACCCGGCTTCACCGCCACGGCGGAGTCCTGGGTTGGCACGGCCACGCGGTTTTTCGAGACGACGGCGAGGTGGCAGGCTCCATTCTGGAGGAGCGGCAATCCCGGTCGTGGCAATGCGAATGGCACCGCTCGTACCGAGAGACAGCGTTATTTTGAACTTCGCCGTCCGCGCCCGGGAACCGATCAGTTGCTGAGACGGACGGACGCGACCGCCGTCGAGAACAGCTTGAGCATGGCAGCGGTGATGTCGCCGCCCGAGGCCACGGGGAAGTAGAGGCCGTCGGACGCGCAAGACTGCAGAGCGGGCCCGATCTTCGACTCGTACGGTCGGACATAGCTGTTGTAGAAGCTGTTGTCGTAGATCGGCAGGTATTGCGTATAAATAATCCCGATCCGGACGTTATTGCTCTTCAACGCATTGCACGTCGACGGGCTGAACGGCCCGATGAATCGGTTGCTCTGATACTGGAAGCCGGCGCTTTGGTTCGTGACGCTCCCCGCGGTATCCTCGACACCATCGGTTACGAGAAACAGGAAACGGATCGGCGTCGCTGCGGTGATACCGTTCCCGCTGGCGGGGATCGTGCTGTTCATCTTCGTGATGGCACGCTCGAAATCTGTCTGGTTGTCCGACTGATTGTAGTATGCATATGCGATGTCGATGTTCGGAGCGGCAGTTTTGATCTGGCTCAGTGTCGGCGTCATCGCTTGAAGACGGGTCTGTGTGGTCGAGTCGTTGAAGGTCCACATTTCCATCTGGAATTGCTGCGGTAGCGACATGCTCGCATTCGCCTGATCGACGAGCGCCGACACGGCATCACGCAACACCTGAATGCGGAGCTTGATGTTGTTCTTCAACGCGACATGGTAGAAATCACTCTGACTGTCGCCCGTGATATTCCCCTTGCTATCGAAGGTGTGCTGGTGGCACGCGAAGGCGCAGCCGCCGGTCGCGATCTTCATATTGGCGACATCCGTGTCGGTTGCCGCGAGCCCCATGGATGGCGAATTGTCGAGCAGAAGATAAAAGTTGATATACTGAAACATATTGCGGACGCTTGACGAAATTCCGTTGATATTCATCGCGGGAATTCTCATCATCGACGCGAGCGTCGTCTTCACCGTCGCCGTGTAGCTGGCCGTCACGCTGAGGGTGGTCGAATTGGTCACCGGCGATCCCGGCGAGAACGAGGTCACCGTGACGCCCGGGACCTTGGCGGCCTCGGTTCGGAACTGGGCCTCCATGTTCTGGAGGTTGGTCGTCGAAATCGTGTTCGTCTTCTGCGAGATGACGGCCAGGACGGCGCCATCGAGGGCTGCGTCGAGCTGCGCCTTCGCGGCATTGCGGCGGCCGTAATCCACGGCCGCCGCCGTGGCGAACAGGATCGGCATCGTGACCAGGGCGAAGGTGAGCGCGACCTGACCGGACCGGGCCTGCCCGTACGCCCGGGTGAGCTGCCTGAGATACCGGGTGGCCCGGTCTGGGAAAACGGACACCTGTCGCCCCTGGGTCGCTAGTTGAAGACCGGGCAGGCCACGCCGCCTGGCATGATGATTTCGCTCGCGGTGCGCTCGGACCACGGGACCTGCCGTGTGAAGGTCAGTCCGCGGGTGCCGAAGATCCACTTGTACAGGGCGCTGCCGATGATCGGCGTGTAGGTCATCGTGACTTCGGCCAGGATGTAGCGTGCGCCGTCGTACTGATAGACTGCCGGCGTCGGGGGGAGGCCGTTGGTTCCGTTGAGCTGCTGCGCCGGACGCTTCGCCGCATTCTGGGGCCAGCTAGAGCAGACACCCCCGTAGAGCGTGCCCGAGATCGACTCGACCCCCATGGCGTTGACGACGATCTGAAGACCCGACGCATCCAGCGGACGGAGGATTGCGGTCGCGGCGCCGGCAATGGTCGCCATGCTGTCGGCGGAGGGATTCGGATTGTCCGCGCGCCCCGAGAGATCGCTCAGCGTCCGCGCGAACAGCGTCAGCTTGCGGTTCGCGTCGACCATGCGGGTAAGTTCCGCGGTGGCGAAGTAGAGGACGATGAGCAGCGGCAACACGAAGGCGAACTCGACCGCGGCGATCCCGCGTTCGTCGCGTCGGTAGCGCGCCAGGGCTCCCCGCCATTCACCCATCAGGAGCACACGGACTGGGTGGTGTAGGGCTCCACCTTGAACACCGTCGCGGCCTGGATCACCCGGCGCCGGTTCGGCAGGCTCGGCGTGGCCGCACCGAGCAGCGGGAAGAAAACCGGGATGTCCACGGCGGCCTGCACCACCACGATGGCGGAGGCGCCGGCGCAGGAATAACTGGCGAAATTGGCGTTCCAGTTGCTGGTGCCGCTGGCATCGGTCGCCACCGGCGAGACCGTGGTCGCGGTGGCATAACTGCCGGCCTGCGTGACGCTGACGCGCACGTTGGCGCAGTTGAAGATCGTCACGCGCGGCGTGCCGTTCGATTGCGTGCAGATGGCCGTCCGGAAACGGGACATCAACGTCGCAGGATCGGTGGTCCCGGCATTCGCGGTCTGGAAAGAGCCTGTGTAAATCTGACGGCTCGCGTCGGCGACGGCCTGCTGCAGGATTTCCTGCTCCCAGAAAACGATCCCGTTCTCGAGGCTCGCGCCGACCAGTGCAAAGAACGGGAGCGCCACCAAAGCGAACTCCACGGCCGTCGCACCGTCGCGCGCCTGCGCGAGGCGCGCAGCATGGTGGCGGGCGTCGAGCCAGCCAACCACCGGTCGAAGTGCCGTTCTCACATTCCAGCTCAAATCTGTGCGCTCCGCGATGCAGGAGAGCATCAAAAACTTACTTTTCTTCATGCACGGCGAGTCAAAGTTGACTGTCCGTCGCGTTCGACTCGCATGTAGGATTGAAATACAATCTTTAACATCAATTATTGGTTGAATTGCACCCGGACGGCGCTGTGGGTCGGCGCGACGGCCGCGACAGCGCCCAAAAAATCGAACGCTTTCTGTTGGCCAAGCCAATTGATCGACATCGCGCAAACTGAGGGCGAGAGGCCGTCGAGGAAGCGGAGTCTCTGAGAGTCCGGACGGAGATGGTCGACGAATCCTCGAGAGATAAGCCCCATTAAGCGCAGATTAATACATTACTGATATTTTCCTCTGCTGAAATAAACGGAATGGCGATCCATTTCATGGCCCGCGCTCTGCCTCAAGCTGTCTCCATTGAAGAGGGTGTCGGGCTCCTGCGGCGCCAGCTCGTCTCGATTTCGGAGGCGATCGCCCGGACCCGCGAGGAGATCGCCGATCTCCGGCAGGAACAGGAAACCTGTCGCGTCCGCGACGAACTTCACGCGGTGGTGCAAGGCACCGAAGAGGCCACCAACGCAATCCTGACAGCTTCCGAGACGGTGGAGTCCCTCGCTCGCGGAATCGTCAAGCGGTCCGACGACGCCGCCACCCGGACCGATGCGGAGGCGATCCAGGCCGAGATGCAGACCATCTTCGAGGCCTGCAACTTCCAGGATCTCACCGGCCAGCGGATCTCCAAGGTGGTCAAAATCATCGTGCTGGTGGAGGAACGGGTCGGCGAGATGCTGCGCCTCTGGTCCGGCCCCGGCGAGGCTCCCATGCCGGCGAAGCTCGGTTCCCACAAGCGTAGCGGAGAGGCGGCCCTCTTGAACGGTCCTGTCCTGCCGGGCGAGGCCACCGTCTCGCAGGATACGGTCGACGCGATGTTTCCCTAGGCGCGACCCGGAAGAAGCGTCGATGGGCCGGATACTTCTGATCACGGACGATCCCGCGCGCAGCAGGCGCCTCGCGGAAGACCTCTCCGGTGACCGACCCTGCGAGATCCACGACCTTTTCGCCGCGGATGCGTCGGCCGGCGCCGCGACGGTTCTGATCACCGACGTCCTCGATCTCGGCGCCGCGACCGTCGGGCGCCTGCGCGGTTTCCTGCTGCAGAACCGCCGCGGTGCCCCCCTGGTCGTCCTGCTGCACACCGACAGCCCACGGACCCGGATGCTCGGGGTGATGCTCGGTGCGACGCACACATTCAGCGCGCCGTTCGACACGGATCTGCTGCGGAGCGCGCTCGGGATGTCTCGCACGCCGGCGCCGGCCGATGAAGCGCCGTTGCCCAGCTGCGCCGTGCGGACGGCCGCCGAAGTCCGCGGCTTCTACGCCTCGGTCTTCGTCCCGGATCAGCCGATCACGCCCGGGGTCATCGACAACGGCACCCAGGCCATCGACGACGCCATCCGGGATACCGGTATCAGGGACTGGGTCCGGGCGGTGCGCCAGTTCGACGATGCCACGCACCAGCACTGCCTCCTCGTCGCCGGGCTGGCGGCGGCCTTCGCGGCGAGCCTCGGCCTCGGGGAGCAGGAGCGTCACCGCCTGACCAAGGCGGCGCTTCTGCACGACGTCGGCAAGATCCATATTCCGGCGGCGATCCTCAACAAGCCCGGCCGGCTCGACGAGACCGAGTTGGCGGTGATGCGCCTACACCCGGAAAAGGGGCACAGCATGCTCGTCGATCAGGGCTTCGAGCCGCAGATGCTGCGCGTCGTCCGCTCCCACCACGAGATGCTCGATGGCTCCGGCTATCCGGACCGACTGAGGGCACCCGACATTCCCGACCTCGTCCGCCTCGTCACCGTCTGTGACATTCACGCGGCCCTGATCGAGCAGAGGCCCTACAAGCCGCCCATGGACAGCGAGGCGGCCTATGCGATTCTGGAGGGCATGGCGGGCCGGCTCGACCCCGCGATCGTCGGCGCCTTCAGACCGGTCGTAGCCGCATTCTCCTCTCATGTGTGATGGCCGGGGAGCGGATCTCGGCGTTTGAACCGCCGTGGATGCGCAATCCGTCGACGCGGCTCCGAAGCCTCCGCGGTCCGGCGGTGATCTGAATCCGCGGTGTCGGCGACCGCGTTGGTCGCGTGATCGAGTTGCGGTGACGAAGGGTCTTCGCGTCACGGCGCGGCAGGGCGTCACTCCCCCTTGGCCCGTGACCGCCACGCAGCGCCCCCTCGGATGCCGCGCGGTACCGAAAAAGGAGTACGCATTCCGGCGCGGGAACTGCGTAGCGTTGATGTTGGACCCGCCTCGCCGAGCCGCCGCCTCATGCCTCGCTTCCTCATCGATCTGCACGACGGAACCGACATCGTCCGCGACCGGGAGGGATACGACTTGCCTGATCTGGCATCGGCCCGGTCCCAGGCGGTGAAGATCATGATGCGGATTGCCCAGAGTCTGTCCGACGGACCCGGACGGCAGGATTTCGTCGCCGCCGTTCGCGACGATTCCGGGGTGGTGCGGCTGCGATTCCGGATGTCGCTGGATGCAGGCCCGGTCGGGTGACACGAGGTGGTCCGGTAATCGCGGCCGACCGCAGCTCGCTCGATCTCACCGAACCGGCATCAGCCGGTCGCGCGCCGCCCGAACTGCGCGGCGCAATGAAAAACCCGCCGAGTCATGGACTGGGCGGGTGAATTCGATGGTAGCGAGGGAGGGATTTGAACCCCCGACACAAGGATTATGATGCCCTTGTTATAACAATGTTTTCAATAACTTACGAGACTGGACGGCGTAAACCTTGGCTACATTGGCCAGTTAATTAGCTCGTTTTTGTAAAACTCTCAGGCCATGACGTGCAGTGCCCCTATTTCGGCCCGACATACAGGCGTCCTCACTGCTGCCGCGCCGGTATCGACTCGCCCAATGGACGATCTGGGAACTCGAAATTGTAATAATCGACGTAACCGTCACTGCACTTTGTTATGGCAGCTATCATCCTATTACACATGATCGCCAAGATCTTGCCGTTCAGTATGGTTGAAACATAGTCTTGGCTCAATACCCCGTGCGCCGACTTGTTCCTTTCGCGCCAAGCGGCATGTTCAGGATCGCCAAGTTGAAGACCTAGAAGCCCCACAAACCGGTTAAACATCAGATCCGAGGGTGTTTGATTCAAGTTCGATATCTTGTTCTTCAATATACGCATCTCCGCCTCGCCGACATCAATGCCATCGATCTGCCGAAGTAAATTCCTCTTAAGTTTCTCCCAATTAGTAACGCCAATGAGACGAGAATTCATAGACGGAAACAATTCTTTCGCATTCCGCTGAATTTGTTGCAACACCGCGCCGAAGCTTGCAGCAGTAGTGTGTGCCGGTGAGCACTTTGCATGCCAATAGGTCCAACATATCTCATTGAATTTGATGTCGTCATACAGAGCAAATAGGCTCCGAACCGTATGATTCACACGCTCGGTATCAATGATATTTTTGTAGCGTCGCTCATTAATGGGATATGGATGCTGCGGGTGCAGAGCGAAGACAGCTCCGCTAATGGTATTTGGATCAATCGACTTCATAAATGTTGCACGCCAGTCTTCGTCATATTCAGTGTAACCCCTCATGACGACCGGCAGCCCTAGGGCAAACGACAGACAATTTCGAATCTTATCTCTAACAGCGAGATCGAATGCGCCGTCGTAGACGATCATGCCTCGTCTTTTCTTTCCATCCTCTCGAGACATTGATGGAACGACGAACAAACTGATGTCATCAATATTGAGATGAAGGGCCGTCGATCCACCAGATCCTGACGCGCCTAGCTTCATATCCAATCGATAATTGCCACTTACCAACGAATTAACAACACTTTCCTGTTCCTCGTAATTGAGATTTTCGTTGAACATGAAATAGTCAGCCAAGTTATCTATCCACTCGACGACATACCTTGTTTTATCGGCCAAAATGAATTTGATCTCAACCGAATAAGATGAGTATCTATCTAACGTCTCGTCTTCGTGTTGCCGCTGAACACTTCCGTGTCGGCCGAGATGGATGACGTTGCGCAATACACAGTCGGCATACCCTTCCAAGCTGAGTCTTATGATATCCTGTGAGACCGCTATCGTCCCGGCACGATGGCTTCGTCCTATTTCTGAATGCGAGTAGCCTTTCGACCGCACTTCAAGGACGATGTCGTAGTTATCTTGCCTCATTAACTTAAATGACTTGACGACTGCGCCGGGATCTGGTGAGTCCATTAACGAGAACGGGGTTGTATTAACTTCGTGAAATATGGTTTCCTCAAATCTTCTCATTTGAACACTTCCAGTGTTATAGGTCGGACGTGCTTCACGGTCTATCTTAGTTGGTGCAATTAGGGCTTCAATTGATACCACTTAATTGGTATAACAGTTATCCGAGGATGTTCACTCGTCAGGCAATTGCGATCCCTGACCTCGCCGTATCACTCTCCGTTCCTTCGCCAGTTCTAAACGCTTCGGAGCCGTGTATACTGCCTCAAGTATCTCCACGACGAAATCGCAGATGTCGTCAACGTCTTGCGCAATAAGACTACCATCATGAACTCCGTCATTGCCGTCTTCGCGGACACACTCGGCCAAGTCTTTCAGGCTACTTGGCAGCCTATGATGATCGAACAGCCATTCTAATCTTGCGTGGAGAAACTTCCGGGCGTGTTTCAAACCCTTCTCGTCCTGATCCGACATGGGCGGCAACAACTCTTTTGTTGTTGCATCAAGGCACAGCCTAAACATGGCAGCAGCGGCGTTATAGCATTTGATTGCTCGACAAGCCGCACCTTCCCGAAACATCGCTTGTATGTTCTCAGGAAGATGATCCGGCGGACTGATAAGCATTATGTCCTTAACAGATACATATCCAAGCACATTAATATAGTCATTGATTGGAGTGTCATTGATTGGAGT
>NZ_JBFUGA010000019.1:0-74218 GCF_056403155.1 Methylobacterium sp. P3_A11 | reverse complement strand
CCCCCTGGGCCTCGCCGCGCGCGCCGCACGCCTGCGCCACCGGCTCCGGCGCGACCTGCGCCGCGTCGCGCTGCGGCTCAGGCGTCTCCGGGGGGCGTGAGTCCAGCCCGCACGGGGCGGAGGGCGGCACGCCGCCAACCGCACGCCTCCGGCGCCGGAGCCGGAAGGTCAGGATCCGGCAGCCGGGCGGCACGGGCCGCGATCCGGAGGCGGGGACGCCGTCGGCGCCTTCCCCGCACGCAGCCGCGCGTCCCGCACCGTGCCCTGCGGATCCCGGTGACCGGCATCCGCGCGCCGTATGCCTGCCGGACGCGCCGCGTCGATCCGGAAATCCGCCGCGTCGCGAAGATCAATCGAGATCTTCTGGGTAAAAATTCATCCGTCCGAGAGTGGATCCACGCAAAACCGACGTGTTAGACCGCCTTTCGATTCCAATCGGGGGCGATCGCTGATGTTTCTTCTCAGAAACATGAGGTTGTCGGTGAAGATGTCGACGCCGATCTCGATCATGATGCTGGTCAGCGCGGTACTGGTTTATTATTCGATATCTGCCTTCGACCTGATGGAGCAGAGAAACGATTATCTGGTCGATTATTATTTCGTTCGGCTGGAAAAATTTGCGCAGGTCCGGGAGAGGTTTCTCAACGCCGCGCTCATGAACCGCAACATCATCATCGGCCAGCCGGAGAGTGATCTCCCCCTCTATCGCAGTCGCTACGACGAATCCGTGAAGGCGGTGGCCGACGGCATCGAGACGCTGGCTGCGGGCTCGCGGCGACAGGAGGTCCAGGACATCCAGCGCACCATCGGCAAGATGGCCCGGGACTACTTCGATCGGCTCGACCGCTCCAACGACCTCGCCCTCCGGAACGATCGGCCCGCGGCGATCCAGGTCGGCCTCGTCGAAGCGCGCGACATCCGGGTCCGGTTCGACAGGGCGGCCCAGGAATACGAGGCGCTGGCGGCGGCCCGTCTCGGCGAGGCGAAGGCCGCGACCCGGCGGGAGACCGGGCAGGCCCGGATGGTGCTGATCGGCTCCGCCCTGGCGGGCCTGCTCGCCGCCCTGGGCCTGTCGGTAGCGATCGTGGTGCTCGGCGTTACGCGCCCCCTCCACCGCCTCGTCGCCGTGCTGCAGCGCATGGCGCGGGGCGATACCGAGGCCACGATCGCGGAGGCGCAGCGGGGCGACGAGATCGGGATGGTCGGCCGGGCGGTGGAGGCGATCCGGTCCATGGTGGCCCGCACCGCCGCCGCGGAAGCCGCGCGCAAGCACCGCGCGGAGGCCGAAGCCGCCCGGGTGCGCAAGGACGCCATGATGGACCTGGCCCGGACCTTCGAGGAGGCGGTGGCCAAGATCGTGGACCGCGTCTCGACCTCGGCGAACGAACTCGAGGGCACCGCCCACCAGATGACCGATACCGCCCGGGA
Source organism: Methylobacterium sp. P3_A11 (assembly GCF_056403155.1). Taxonomy (NCBI): domain Bacteria; kingdom Pseudomonadati; phylum Pseudomonadota; class Alphaproteobacteria; order Hyphomicrobiales; family Methylobacteriaceae; genus Methylobacterium; species Methylobacterium sp. P3_A11. Next base: position 72,790 of record NZ_JBFUGA010000019.1, on the reverse strand, counting down.
GACGGCCAGCCAGTCCGGCGCGGTGGCGTCGGCCGCGGAGGCGGCCGCCGTCGACATCAACGCCGTCGCGGCCTCGACCGAGCGGCTCGGCAGCGCCATCCGGGCGATCGGCCGCCAGGCGAGCGGCTCGTCCGACCTCGCCCAGCAGGCGGTCGGCGAGGCCGACCAGACCGCCGGCCTCGTCTCGGACCTGCAGGCCGCGGCCTCAGAGATCGGCGACGTGGTGCGGCTGATCTCGTCCATAGCCGGTCAGACCCACCTGCTGGCGCTGAACGCCGCCATCGAGGCGGCCCGCGCCGGCGAGGCCGGCCGCGGCTTCGCCGTGGTGGCGGGGGAGGTGAAGGACCTCGCCGAGAAGACCGCCCGGGCGACCGACGGGATCGCCGCGCAGATCGGCCGGATCCAGGGCGTGACCGGCGCCGCGGTCGGCGCGATCGGCACGATCGGCGCGCGGATCCGTGCGATCAACGGGGTCGCGGTCGCGATCGCGTCGGCCGTGGAGGATCAGGGCGCGGCGACGCAGGAGATCGTGCGCACCATCGCGCAGGCGAACCGGGGCGCCACGGAGGTGACCGGGACCATCGCCGGGGTGGCCGAGGCCTCGGAGCGGACCGGGGTGGCGGCCGATCACGTGCTCACGGCCGCCACCGCCCTGTCGCGCCAGTCCGAGCGGCTCTCCGCGGAGGTGGGCCGCTTCCTGGTCGGCGTTCGCGCCGCCTGAGAACCGGCCCCACCCCCGCGTGGGGCTCGCGAAGCCGGACGACCGGGCTCAGCCCAGCCGGACCCGCCAGATCTCCGCGGCATATTCGCGCATCGCCCGGTCGGAGGAGAACCACGCCATGCGGGCGGTGTTGCGGATCGCCTTCGCCCACCAGCCGCGCGGGTCGCGCCACGCGGCGTCGATGGCGCGCTGCACCCGCCAGTAATCGTCGAAGTCGGCGGTGAGCAGGTACTGGTCGCGCCGGCGCAGGTCGTCGGTGAGCGGCCGGAACCGGCCGGGCTCCTCCGGCGAGAACCGTCCCGAGGCGATCATGTCGAGGGCGGCGGCCAGCCGCGGCGAGGCCTGGATCGCCCGAGCCGCGTAGTCCGGCTCGGCCTGCCGGGCGCGGACGCCGTCGGCCTCCAGGCCGAAGATGAAGATGTTGTCCGCCCCGACATGGTCGCGGATCTCGATGTTGGCGCCGTCGAGGGTGCCCACCGTGAGCGCGCCGTTGAGGGCGAACTTCATGTTGCCGGTGCCCGACGCCTCCATGCCGGCGGTGGAGATCTGCTCCGACAGGTCGGCGGCCGGGATGATCGATTCGGCGAGGCTCACCGAATAGTTCGGGAGGAACACCACCTTCAGCCGGTCCGCGACCTCGGGATCGTCGTTCACCGCCTTGGCGACGTCGCAGGCGAGCTTGATGATCAGCTTGGCCTGGACGTAGCTCGGCGCCGCCTTGCCGGCGAAGATCTTCACCCGGGGCGTCCAGTCCCGGTGCGGCTCGGCCTTGATCGCCTGATAGAGCGCCACGGTCTCGATCACGTTGAGGAGCTGGCGCTTGTACTCGTGGATGCGCTTGACCTGGACGTCGAACAGCGCGGCTGGATCGACGTCGATGCCGGTGCGCTCGGCGATGATCGCCGCCAGGGCCGCCTTGCGCTCCCGGCGCACGGACGCGTAGCGCGTCACGAAGGCCGGATCCTCGGCATGGGCCTCCAGGCCCCGGAGCAGCTCGGGATCGTCGAGCACGCCCGCGCCCACCGTCTCGACGGCGAGCCGGGTGAGGCCCGGATTGGCGTTGTGGAACCAGCGGCGGAAGGTGATGCCGTTGGTCTTGTTGACGATCTTGTCCGGATCCAGCGCGTGCAGGTCGGAGAAGACCGTGGAGCGCATCAGGTCGGTGTGCAGCGCCGAGACGCCGTTGACCCGGCGCGCGCCGTGGAAGGCGAGGTGCCCCATCCGCACCCGGCGGCCGTTCGACTCGTCGATCAGCGAGATCGAGGCGAGGTAGGCGGCGGAATCCGCCGGCCCCTGCCGGCCGTGCTTGGCCTGCTCCTCCAGGTGCATCCAGTTGATCAGGTAGATGATCTGCATGTGGCGCGGCAGCAGCCGCTCCATCAGCGCCACCGGCCAGGTCTCCAGGGCCTCGGGCAGGAGGGTGTGGTTGGTGTAGTGCAGCGTGTTGGTGGTGACGTGCCACGCATCCTCCCAGGACAGGCCGTACCCGTCGAGGAGGAGGCGCATCAGCTCCGGCACCGCGATGGCCGGGTGCGTGTCGTTGAGCTGGATCGCGGCGTGGTCCGGCAGGGACCGGACGTCGCCGCGCTCGGCCACGTGCCGGGCGACGAGATCCTGGATCGACGCCGCCGTGAAGAAGTATTCCTGGCGCAGGCGCAGCTCCTGCCCCTCGGCCGAGGAATCGCTCGGATAGAGCACGCGGGAGATCGCCTCGGCGCGCATCCGCGCCGCCACCGCGCCGACATGGTCGCCGCCGTTGAATCGGGCCAGGTCCACGGGTTCGCCGGCCTCGGCCTTCCACAGGCGCAGGGCGTTGACGTGGCGCCCCCGCCAGCCGACCACCGGCACGTCGTGGGCCACCGCCCGCACGGTCTCGGCCGGCTGCCAGTGCCGGCGGATCACCCCCGCCTCCGCGGAGGACATGGTGACGGTCCCGCCGAAGCCGATGGCGTAGGTCGCCTCGGGCCGGGCGAATTCCCAGGGGTTGCCCTCGGCGAGCCACGTCTCCGGCGCCTCGCGCTGCCAGCCGTCCTCGAAGGACTGGCGGAACAGGCCGTGGTCGTAGCGGATCCCGTAGCCCATGGCCGGGATGCCGATGCTGGCCATGCTCTCCATGAAGCAGGCGGCGAGCCGCCCGAGGCCGCCATTGCCCAGGGCCGCGTCGGGCTCGGCCTCCTGCACGGCGTCGAGGTCGACCCCGAGTTCCCGCAGGGCGGCGCGGGTGGTCTCGGTCAGGCCGAGGTTGTTCATCGCGTCCGACATCAGCCGGCCGATCAGGAATTCCAGCGACAGGTAGTAGACGCGCTTGTTCGGGACGCTGCGCTCGGACGCCATGCAGGCCGCCACGATCCGCTCGCGCAGGGCCAGCGCGGTCGCGGCGAACCAGTCGCGCGGGCGGGCGGTCTCGGGCGTGCGGCCCAGCGCGAAGGTGAGCTTGGCGCGGATCGATTCCCGCAGGTCCACCACGGCGTCGCCGCTTCCGGACAACGCCGGGGCGGTCCAGGGGGCCGTGGCCGGAGCCTCGGGAGCGCGCTCGTCGCGCGCGACATCTTGTGGCACTGGCCGGGTCAGAACATCGTTCAACACGTGCGGGTCCCCCAAAGTCGTCGCCCCGGATTCTAGCGCCGGGGGTATCGTGGGCGGATTATCTCTTTTGATGGATTGCCGCCGCATGAACGGACGGGCGATCCGTGCCCCGAAGCATCCGAGGGTGCGGCCGGTGTCTGGCGAAGTCGTGGCAGCGCCGCTCCGGCGGACCACATGGGCACATCGGCTGAGATATGGCGCGGGAACGTGACATTCCAGGCACACCCGTGCGCGGCTCCGCTGCACTGCGCGCATCCGCCGCCGGTCGCCAGCGCGCCGCTCTGCGGTTATCCCGGGCCGTAAACGCGAGGGGCGCAGCATGACCGACACCGTCTGGTGGAAGCGCGGGACCGTCTACCAAGTCTATCCCCGCTCCTTTCAGGACACGAACGGCGACGGGGTCGGCGACCTTCCGGGCATCACGGCGCGCCTCGACTACCTCGCCTGGCTCGGGGTCGATGCCGTGTGGATCTCGCCGGTCTATCCCTCGCCGATGGCGGATTTCGGCTACGACGTGGCCGATTACTGCGGGATCGATCCGCTGTTCGGCACGCTGGCCGACTTCGACGCCCTGATCGCCGAGGCCCACCGGCGCCGGCTGAAGGTGATCCTCGACTTCGTGCCCAACCATTCCTCGATCGCGCATCCGTGGTTCACGGAGAGCCGGTCGTCGCGCACGAGCCCGAAGCGGGACTGGTACATCTGGCGCGATCCCGCCCCCGACGGCGGGCCGCCCAACAATTGGCTGTCGAATTTCGGCGGCCCGGCGTGGACGCGCGACGAGACCACCGGCCAGTACTATTACCACGCGTTCCTGAAGGAGCAGCCGGACCTGAACTGGCGCAACCCCGCCGTGCGGGACGCCATGCACGACGTGCTCCGCTTCTGGCTGGAGCGCGGGGTCGACGGGTTCCGGGTCGACGTGATCTGGCACCTGATGAAGGATGGGGGGTTCCGCGACAACCCGGCCAATCCCGACTACGCGCCGGGCTCGCCCGAGATCAACCGCTTCACCCAGGTCTACTCCGCCGACCGGCCGGAGATCTTCGACGTGATCGCCGGGATGCGGGCGGTGCTGCGCCCGTACGGCGAGCGGGTGCTGATCGGCGAGATCTACCTGCCGGTGGAGCGGCTGGTCGCCTATTACGGACCGGACCTCACCGGGGCCGACCTGCCGTTCAATTTCCAGCTGATCCAGACCCCGTGGCGGGCGGATGCGGTGGCCGAGCTCGTGGCCGATTACGAGGCGGYCCTGCCCGAGGGCGGCTGGCCGAACTGGGTGCTGGGCAACCACGACCAGCCGCGCATCGCCGCCCGGGTCGGCGCCGATCAGGCCCGCATCGCCGCGATGCTGCTCCTGACCCTGCGGGGGACCCCGACCCTCTATTACGGCGACGAGATCGGCCTCGGCCACGTGCCGATCCCGCCGGGGCGCGCCCGCGATCCCTGGGAGCACAGCGAGCCCGGCCACGGCCGCGACCCGGAGCGCACGCCGATGCAGTGGGACGAGAGCCCCCAGGCCGGCTTCTCCACGGCCGAGCCGTGGCTGCCGCTGGCGCAGGACTGGGCGACCTGCAACGTCGAGGGCCAGCGCTCGGACCCGGCCTCGATGCTCACCCTGCACCGGCGGCTGCTCGCCCTGCGCCGCGACCACGCGGCCCTCGCGGTCGGCGGCTACCGGGCGGTGCCGCTCGGGATCGCGGAGGTGTTCGCCTACGAGCGGTTCGCCGACGAGGCCGTCCTGCGCGTGGTCCTGAACTTCGGTGCGGCTCCGCAGGATCTGCCGCTTCCCGAGGGCGGCTGGACCGTGCTGCTCTCGACCCGCGCTGGGCGGGCGGGCGAGACGGCCGGCCGCGCCCTGGCGCTGGGACCCGCCGAGGGGGTGATCCTGCGCCGCGCTTGGTGAGCGGGACCGCGTCGGCGCGTCCGCGCGGGGCATTCGGATCGGGGGCCGATCGCAGCCTCGATCCCGTCCCGGCCGGGCGGCGTGATCCGGCCTCCGGCTGCATCGCGCGGTCGCTTGCAAGCCGCCATCGTCACGCGCGCAGGGACGCGGGCGCCGACTCCATCGGCCGGGTTCGGGCGCCCGGACCCGATTCGGGCGGCGCGCTGCCGCAGCGGCACGATCCGCTCCCCGGCCTGTCCCCTGAACTTCCAGGCGGCGTGATCCCGGTGCGAAATGGCGTCGGGTCGGCCGAAAACCGCCGGGCCGACGCGAATTTTTGCTGCAATGCCACATAGGTAAGTGAAGCTTAATTCTCACGGTGGCCTATTTTGTGCGTCGCAGCGGAACCGTCGCGGCGGAGGAGTATTAGCCGTGGTTGAGATCGTGACAGCCGTGCCTGCCCGATCGTCTGCCAGACCGGGGCATTCCGCCCGGCCAGGATCCATGCCGATGCTCGATACGTGCCGTGGTGGTTCCTTCGCCGCGTGGTCATCCGGCGAAGGAGACGGCGCCCGCACGATCCACCAGCCGGCCCGCCCCGCCTCGCTGCGCCGCCGCATCCTCTACGCCACGCCGGAGATGGCCGATTTCGTGAAGACCGGCGGTCTCGGCGAGGTCTCGGCCGCCCTGCCGCGGGCGCTCGTGCCCCATTACGACATCCGCGTCCTGATTCCCGGATACCGGCAGGTCCGCGCGGCCTTCCCCGAGATCCCGGTCATAGGCCGCCTGGAGGGCTTCGCGGGGGTCCCGGCCTGCGACCTCGGCCTCGTCGAGGCCGTCGACGGGCTGCGGATCTACGTCCTGCTGAGCCCCGACCTCTACGAGCGCGACGGCACGCCCTACGGCGACCAGCACGGCGATTTCGGTGACAACGACCTGCGCTTCGCCCGCCTCAGCCTCGCGGCGGCCGAACTCGCCGCGGGCGCCGACCCCGACTGGTCGGCCGACCTCCTGCACCTCAACGACTGGCAGGCGGCCCTGGCCCCGGCCTACCTTGCCTGGCGCGGCCGGCGGGTGCCCAGCGTGCTGACGATCCACAACCTCGCCTACCAGGGCCTGTTCCCCCGGGACGCCCTGCCCCGGCTCGGGGTGCCGGACTCGGCCTTCCAGATGGATGGCGCGGAGTTCTACGGGCAGCTCTCCTTCCTCAAGGCCGGCATCTTCTACGCCTCGCAGGTCACCACGGTGAGCGAGACCTACGCCCGGGAGATCCAGACCCCCGAGCTGGGCTGCGGCCTCGACGGGCTGCTGCGCACCCGCGCCGGCCAGGGCCGGCTCGCCGGCATCCTCAACGGCATCGACGAGACCTGGGACCCGAGCACCGATCCGCACCTCGCCACCCGCTTCGAGATCGACGACTGGAAGGGCAAGCGCGCCAACGCCGAGGCGGTGCGCCGGCAGTTCGGCCTCGCGGTCTCCCGCGGGCCGCTCTTCGCCATCGTGTCGCGCCTCGTCCACCAGAAGGGCATCGACCTCAGCCTGCAGGCCGCCGAGGCGATCGTGGCCGGGGGCGGCCAGCTCGTGGTGATCGGCCAGGGCGAGGGCCGGTTCGAGCAGGCGCTCCGGGGCCTCGCCAAGCGCCATCCCGACGCGGTCGGTGTGCATGTCGGCTTCGAGGAGGCGCAGGCCCGGCGGATGTTCGCGGGCAGCGACTTCCTGCTGATGCCCTCGCGCTTCGAGCCCTGCGGCCTCGCCCAGATGTACGCGCAGCGCTTCGGCTCCCTGCCGATCGTGCGGCGGACCGGGGGCCTCGCCGACACGGTCGAGGACGGGGTGACGGGCTTCACCTTCGGGGAGGCCTCGGCCGCGTCCTTCGGGGCGGCGGTTCGCAGGGCGCTGGAGGCCTTCGGCCAGACGAAGCGCCTCAACGCCATGCGGCGGCGGGCCATGGCGGCCCGCTTCGGCTGGGACCAGGCGGCCGACAACTATGCCGGGCTCTACGGCCGGGCGATCGGCAACAGCACGGCGCTGCGCTGGCGGGCGGCGTAGGGCTCGGCAGGCAGGACGCATTTCCTGTGCGGCGCCGATCGAATCGGTGGACCGGTCCCGGCGGCTCTGCATCGTCGGGCCATGCTGACGTGGTCGACCGAATCGCTGCACCCGCGCGACCGCTTCGTGCAGTGGCGCGAGGAGCGCGCCCGGCAGCTCTTCGGCGTCAGTATCGAACTCGAGCCCCAGAAACGCCTGCGCTTCCAGGGGGCGTATACCCTCCTTCGCCTGGGCGACACAGCGATCGCTGAGCTGACAGCCTCGGCCTACCGGGTCAGCCGCACGCCTTCCGACATCGCCCGCACCCCAAGCGACGCCTTCTGCATCTGCCAGCAGGTTGCGGGCGGTGGCCTGCTCAAGGCCGGCGGCCGCGAGATGCCGGTCGCGGCCGGTGCCATCATGATGGGTCAGCTGGATCTGTCCTACGAGAGCGTCCCGGCGCCGCAGGATTCGTTTGCCTGCCGGATCGTGCGGCTGCCCGCGTCGCGGATCACGCAGCTCGTCCGGGGAGGTGACGCACACCCGTTCCGGCTGCTCGAGAATGGAGCCGGGTTGTCGGCGCTCTTCGCCGCGTACCTGGAGTCCTTCGTCGTCCAGGCCCCGCACCTGACCGGATCCGTCGCGGAGGCCGCCATCGACACCCTCCTCCACCTCGCCCTGCTCGCCCGGGGCGCCGGCGAGCCGCGGGCCGACTCCGCGCGGGCGGCCATCCGGGCAGGATTGCTCGACCGAGCCCATGCGCTGATCGAGCGCCGGTTGCACGAGCCCGGACTGTCGCCGGCGCAGGTTGCGGCGGCGCTCGGCATCTCGATCCGGCAGCTGCACATCCTGTTCGAGCCGACCGGCACGAGCTTCGGCCGCCATCTGCGGATGCGACGGGTCGCCCGCGCCCGCCGCATCCTGGAGGCCGCGCCCCGGACGAGTGTGACCGAGGCCGCGTATGCGAGCGGCTTCGACAGTCTCTCGACCTTCTTCCGGAGCTTCCGGGCCGCCTATGGCTGCGCGCCGGGGGATGTGCGGCCATGAGTTGGGAGCGCGCAGGACAACCGGCTCGGGGACAGGCGGCGGTGCCATGTCGGCCCGGCCGGCCGGGCCGAGGCCTCCGAACGGGTGATCAGCGGCTCCGCCACCGGGCCTTCCGCGAGCAGGCCTCCTGCTCCTCCGGATGCCGTTTCTCCCAGGCGGTGATCGAGAGCGTCTCGTCGCTCGACATCTTGTTGTTCATGCAGGAGCAGTAGACGGCGAGCGTGTCGGCGCTCTGCCCCTCGTCGGCATTGTCGGCGATGCAGCGCTTGATCCAAGCGACGTCGTCGGCATTCGCCGACGCGATGGTCGGTACCGCCAGCAGCAGCGTGCAGGCGAGGGTAGGAATCGCAAGTTTCATGAAGGTCCTCCGCCGGATCGGCAGAGGGCTTATCGGCGAACCGGCGCGCGCCCTCGTCTCAAGGCGCGCAGGTCCTGTCCCGATGCGCGCAGATCGGTGCGGTCACGGCGACGGAATCGGTCGGCGCCGGCGAGCCCGCAGGGCTGCTTCACAGACGGTTCCGCGAAACACCCTCCCCCGCAGAGGGGGGAGGGAACCTCGGCTCAGCCCTCCAGCAGGAAGATCATCGTGGCGAGCGGCGGCAGGGTGAGCGACAGGCTCTGCCCCTGGCCATGGCTCGCCTCCGCGTCGGTGTGGCGCCCGCCCTGGTTGCCCAGGTTCGCGCCGCCGTAGACGCCGGCATCCGAGTTGAACGCCTCCCGGTAGAAGCCCGCCTGCGGCACGCCGATCCGGTAGCCCTCGCGCGGCACCGGCGTGAAGTTCGACACCACGATGGCGACCTCGCCGGGCTTGGCGCCCTTGCGCGCCCAGGCGATGACGCTGTTGTCCTGATCGTCCGCCACCAGCCACTGGAAGCCGGTATGCTCCGCGTCGCGGCTGTAGAGGGCCGGGGTCGACACGTAGAGCCGGTTCAGGTCGCGGATCACGCTCTGGACGCCCTTGTGCAGGGGATCGTCCAGGAGGTGCCAGTCCAGGCTGTTGTCGTGGTTCCACTCCCGCTCCTGGCCGAACTCGCCGCCCATGAACAGCAGCTTCTTGCCGGGATGCCCCCACATGAAGCCGTAATAGGCCCTGAGATTCGCGAATTTCTGCCAGCGGTCGCCCGGCATCTTGCCGAGCAGCGAGCCCTTCCCGTGCACGACCTCGTCGTGGGAGAGCGGCAGGATGAAATTCTCCGAGAAGGCGTAGAGCAGCCCGAAGGTCAGGTTGTGGTGGTGGTAGCGGCGATGGATCGGATCTTCCTGCATGAAATGCAGGGTGTCGTGCATCCAGCCCATGTTCCACTTGAAGCCGAAGCCCAGGCCGCCCGTATAGGTCGGGTGCGAGACGCCCGGCCACGAGGTCGATTCCTCCGCCACCGTGATCGTCCCCGGGGCGTGGCTGTAGGTCGCCTCGTTGGTCCTGCGCAGGAAGTCGATGGCGTCGAGGTTCTCGTTGCCGCCGTAGCGGTTCGGGATCCACTCGCCCTGGCGGCGGGAATAGTCGAGGTAGAGCATCGACGCGACGGCATCCACGCGCAGGCCGTCGAGGTGGTAGTGCTCCAGCCAGAACCGGGCGTTGGCGGCCAGGAACGTCGCGACCTCGGTCCGCCCGAAATTGTAGATATAGGTGCCCCAATCCTGGTGGAAGCCCTGGCGCGGGTCGGCATGCTCGTAGAGATGCGTCCCGTCGAACTGGCCGAGCCCGTGGGCGTCCAGGGGGAAGTGCCCCGGCACCCAGTCGAGCAGCACGCCGATGCCGGCCTCGTGGGCGGCGTCCACGAAGGCGGCGAACTCCTCCGGCGTGCCGAAGCGGCTCGTCGGCGCGAACAGCGAGACCGGCTGATAGCCCCAGGACCCGTCGAACGGGAACTCGGTGATCGGCAGCATCTCGATATGGGTGAAGCCCAGATCCTTGACGTAGGGGATCAGCCGCTCGGCGAGTTCCCGGTAGGTCAGGAAGCGGTTGCCCTCCTCGGGCACCCGCGCCCAGGAGCCGAGATGGACCTCGTAGACCGAGATCGCCGCGTGGCGCGGGTCCTTCGCGCCCCGGGTGCCCATCCAGCCGGCATCGTGCCAGTCGAACTCGCCCGATCCGTGGGTGACCGAGGCGGTCTCCGGCGGGTGCTGGGCCGCGAAGGCGACCGGGTCGGCCTTGAGGGGGATCAGGGACCCGTCCGGGCCGCGGATCTCGAACTTGTAGCGGACGCCGGCCTTGAGGCCGGGCACGAACAGCTCCCAGATGCCGCCGTCCTGCCAGAGGCGCATCGGATGGCGCCGCCCGTCCCAGTCGTTGAAGTCGCCGACGACGCTGACCTTGCGGGCATTCGGAGCCCAGACCGCGAAGCGGAAGCCGTCGATGCCGTCGAGCTGCCCCGACTGGGCGCCGAGCATCCGGTAGACGAGGTTGGTGCCGACCTCGCGCAGGGTCGCGACGTCGTACTGCTCGATCGAGGAGCCGAAGCCGTAGGGGTCGTAGCGGCGGCGCTTCGTCCCGTCCCAGGCCTCGACCTCGATCTCGTAGAGCGGCCGGTGTTCCCCCTCGACCCGGGCGACGTAGAACCCGTCCGGATGGCGTTTCTCGAAGGGCACGGTGCGGCCGTCCATCACCAGGGCGGCGGTCCGCGCCTCGGGCAGAACGGCGCGGACCTCCCAGGCCTGGGGACCGACCCGGTGGGGGCCGAGCACCGAGAACGGATCGCCGTGATTGGCGGCCATCAGCGCGGCGATCGCGTCCGGGTGGACGCTCGGCGCCGCCGGGGCGGTGCCGGAGCCCGGGACATCCGCGGTCCGCGCCGTCGCCGATTCCGGGTCGACCCGCGTTGCGAAGGTCTCGTCGATCGCCGTCATTCCGATGCTCCGGGCTCGTGTCCGTCCGTGTCCAGAATGGTGAGAACCCCACGGGCGGGGATTTCGATCCAGTCCGGCCGGTTGTTGGCCTCGTAGTCGACCTCGTACAGGGCCTTGGTCAGCAGGCAGAGGCGCAGCAGCCGAGCCCGCGAATCCGGGTCAGTCACCGCGGCGCGCGAGCCCGCGACCGCGGACTCGTAGCCGGCGAGGAACGCCGCCTCGATCATGCCGCGCCACGCCGTGGCGGCGTCCCGCGCCCGCCCCTCGGAATCGGCGAACCGGGCGGTGATCTCCCGGATCACCGTCTCGGCGCCGTACGCGAAGGAGCGCATCAGCCCGGCCACGTCCCGCAGCGGCATCGACTTGGCCCGGCGCTCATCGGCCGGACGCGAGGGCTCGCCCTCGAAGTCGACGATGATCAGGTCGTTCTCGGCGACCAGCACCTGTCCCAGGTGGTAGTCGCCGTGGATGCGCGTCCTGTGGGCGCCCCGGACCGGCTCGGCGGTGAGCGCGGCGATCAGGGCCTCGACCTCGCTCCGGCGCTGGCCGAGTTCCGCGCAGGCCGGCTTGCCGGCGTCGAGGCCCCGGTCGGCCAAGCCCTTGAGCGCCCGGAAGGCGCGCTCGGCCTGATGGCGGGCGTCGCGCGCCAGCACCGCGAGATCGTCCCCGGTGAACGGCTCGGCCGTGAAGGCCGGATCGTCGGTCTCGATGGCCAGCGCCGCGTGCAGCTCGGCGGTGCGCCGCCCGATAAGGTCCGCCCAGGGCCGGTGGGCCTGGAACGCCTCCTCGGGGCTGGCGGCCTCGCTCTCGGGGGTGAGCACGACGGTCTCGAAGTCCCGGCGCAGGCCCTCCAGCATCAGCGTCCAGGCGTCGCCCTGGTTCACGACGAATCTTTGAAGGACCGCGAGGGCCGTCCGGGTCCCGTCCTCGGCGACGTGTTCCAGCGTGCCGAGCAGCGCGGGGGTGTTGGAGAAGCCCGCCTGCTCGGTGAGGAAGCGCCCGACCTCGATCTCGGGATGAAGCCCCGGCTGCAGGCGGCGCAGCAGCTTGAGCATCATCTTCGAGCCGATGGCGATCGAGGTGTTGCTCTGCTCCGCCGAGAGCCGCCGGATATCGGCCACGTCGACCGTGACCTCCGGGTCGAAGGCCGAGGTGACGGCGAAGACGAGGCGGCCGCTCTCCGTGGGGATCTCCCGGCCCTGGCGCATGTCGTCGATCAGGCAGGCGGCGAAGTCGTTGGAGCCCGCCGCCCCGTAGAGCAGCCCGGTCCGCGGGCCGCGGCGGACCCGCGCCACCGCGAAGGGCATCAGCGTCTCGTCCTCGCGGCCCTCCTCGACGCCGACCGGCATGAAGTACTCGTGGCTCTCGCCGCTGGCGAGCTGCACCTGCAGCCGCGGCAGCAGGAAGCGCGCGCTCCCGTCGACATCCGTCAGGGCGGCGCAGTCGATGACCTTCGTGGCCTTGATCCGCGAGCCCTTGGCGCCGAACCAGCGCCGGCTGGTCAGGAACGGCGGCACCACCGTGCGCTCGAAGGCGACGCGCTCGCGGCCCGACATCAGGCTCTCGATGCCGCCGGTGAGCACCAGGGTGAACAGCTCCGGCGGCTCCTGCTGCGGGCCGACCACCCCGGAGCGCGCGGCGCTCAAGCTGAACCAGTAGAAGCCGTAGGACGGCAGGGTCAGCAGGTAGGGCAGATCGCCGATCGGCGGGAATTCGGTGCCGCCGGTGAGTTCGATCGGTACCGCGGTCCGCAGCTCCGACAGGTCGAGCTGCACCGCCTGGGGCGCGCGCGAGAGGTTCGCCACGCACAGGATCCGCTCGTCCTCGTGCTCGCGGATCCAGGCCAGGACCTTGCGGTTGCTGGGATAGAGGAACTGGATCGTGCCGCGCCCCAGCGCGACGCTGTTGTTGCGGATCGCGATCATGCGCCGCGTCCAGTTCAGCAGGCTCGTCTGGGCCTGGGTCTGCGCCTCGACGTTGATCGCGTCGAAGCCGTAGATCGGGTCCTGGATCGCCGGCAGGAACAGCCGCTGCGGGTTCGCCCGGGAGAAGCCGCCGTTGCGGTCAGGGCTCCACTGCATCGGCGTGCGCACGCCGTCGCGGTCGCCGAGGTAGATGTTGTCGCCCATGCCGATCTCGTCGCCGTAATAGAGCACCGGCGTGCCGGGCATCGACAGGACGAGGGACTTCATCAATTCGATCTTGCGCCGGTCGTTCTCCAGCAGCGGCGCGAGGCGGCGGCGGATGCCGAGGTTGATCCGGGCGCGCCGCTCGGCGGCGTAGAACGACCAGAGATAGTCACGCTCCTCGGCGGTGACCATTTCGAGGGTCAGCTCGTCGTGGTTGCGCAGGAAGATCGCCCATTGGCAGCCCTCGGGGATCTCCGGGGTCTGGCGCATGATGTCGGTGATCGGGTGCCGGTCCTCCCGGGCGATCGCCATGTACATCCGCGGCATCAGCGGGAAGTGGAACGCCATGTGGCACTCGTCGCCGTCGCCGAAATACTGCGCGGTCTCCTCCGGCCACTGGTTGGCCTCGGCGAGCAGCATCCGGTCGGGGTAGCTGACATCCAGCGCCGCCCGGATCTTCTTGATCACGTCGTGCGTCTCGGCGAGGTTCTCGCAATTCGTGCCGTCGCGCTCGATCAGGTAGGGGATCGCGTCGAGCCGCAGCCCGTCGACGCCCATGTCGAGCCAGTAGCGCATGGTCGCGATGACCGCTTCCAGCACCTTCGGGTTGTCGAAGTTCAGGTCCGGCTGGTGGCTGTAGAACCGGTGCCAGAAATACTGCTTGGCGACCGGGTCCCAGGTCCAGTTCGACGCCTCGGTGTCGAGGAAGATGATCCGCGTGTCCCGGTACGGCTCGTCGGTGTCCGACCAGACGTAGAAGTCGCGCTCGGGCGAGCCGGGGGGCGCCTCCCGGGCGGCCTGGAACCAGGGGTGCTGGTCCGAGGTGTGGTTGATCACAAGCTCGGTGATCACCCGCAGGCCGCGCTCGTGCGCCGCCGCCACGAAGGCCTTGAAGTCCTCCATGGTCCCGTAGGACGGGTTGATGCCCTCGTAATCGGCGATGTCGTAGCCGTCGTCGCGCAGCGGCGAGGGGTAGAACGGCATCAGCCAGATCGCCGTGACGCCGAGGTCGCGGACGTAGTCGAGGCGCTGGGTCAGCCCCTCGAAATCGCCGATCCCGTCGTTGTTCGCGTCGAAGAACGACTTGACGTGAATCTGGTAGATGATGGCGTCACGGTACCATTGCGGGTCGCTGCGATCGATCATCGCGTCGCTGCCTCATCGGTCGAATCTGACGGGACCGGCGGCGGGAGCCGGCCGGGAGCGGGCGGACGACCGCCGCGCGGGTGCAATGGTCGGTGACGGGGAGGCCCGCCGCCGGGGTCAGGTGCCACGGTCAGGTGCCATGGGCGGCCTCAGCCCGCAACCCGCCGCGGCGCCCGGAGGCGCCAGATGACGCAGGATCGCTCGGCCGGATCGAGGGCGATGCGGTGGGTCTTGCCGCGCAACTCGAACGTGTAGCCCTGGAGCAGGTCCTCGACCTCGACGGCGCCGTCGTCGGGCAGGCCGAACAGCCAGAGCGGCACCTCGTAGGTGCATTCCTGGCGGTTCTTCGGGTCGAGGTTGACCATGGTGAAGACGCAGTTGTCGCGCTCCGGCGTCGCCTTGGCGTAGGCGATGATCTGGTCGTTGAAGGCCCCGGTGAAGACGACGTTGCGGAAATCCCAGAGGGCGGGATTCTCGCGCCGGATCCGGTTGAGCTTGACGATGTGCTCGCGGATGTTGCCCGGCCGGTCGTAGTCCCAGGCCTTCAGCTCGTATTTTTCCGAGTTGAGGTACTCCTCCTTGCCGGGATACGGCGCGGCCTCGCACAGTTCGAAGCCGTTGTAGATGCCGTAAACCGACGACAGGGTCGCGGCGAGCGTGCCGCGGATCACGAAGCCGGCGCGTCCGCTGGTCTGCAGGAAGTACGGGTTGATGTCGGGCGTGTTCGCGAAGAAGTTTGGGCGGTAGTACTCGCCCATCTCGCCGGCCAGCTCCAGGGCGTAGTCGGTCAGCTCCTGCTTGGTGTTGCGCCACGTGAAGTAGGTGTAGCTCTGCTGGTAGCCGGCCTTGGCGAGCTTCTTCATCATCTTCGGCCGGGTGAAGGCCTCGGCGAGGAAGATCGCGTCCGGATACTGGCCGTTGACCTCGCCGATCACCCATTCCCAGAACGGGATCGGCTTGGTGTGCGGGTTGTCGACCCGGAAGATGCGCACGCCGCGGGCGCACCAGCCGAGGAGGATGTCGCGCAGCTCGATCCAGAGCCCGGGCAGGGCGCCGCCGTAGAAGTGGACGTTCGAGATGTCCTCGTACTTCTTCGGGGGGTTCTCGGCGAATTTCAGCGTGCCGTCCGGGCGCCACTCGAACCATTCCGGGTGGTCCTTGATCCAGGGGTGGTCCGGCGAGCACTGGATCGCGAAGTCGAGGGCGATCTCCATGCCGTAGGCGTGGCTCGCCGCCACCAGCCGCTCGAAATCGGCCAGCGTGCCGAGGTCGGGATGCACGGCCTCGTGGCCGCCCTCCGCCGCGCCCACCGCGTAGACCGAGCCGACATCGCCGGGCTGGGCCGTGAGGGTGTTGTTCTTGCCCTTGCGGTTGGTGCGGCCCACGGGGTGGATCGGCGTGAAGTAGAGGACGTCGAAGCCGAGTTCGCGGATCTCGGGCAGGCGCCGGATGACGTCGTCGAAGGTGCCGTGGCGGTTGACGTCCATCGACTGCGAGCGCGGGAAGATCTCGTACCAGGCCGAGAACCGGGCCGCGAGACGGTCGGCGATCACCGGCAGGGTCACGGGATAGCGGGTCAGGTTCACCCGCTCGGCGTTCCGGCGCACGAGGCGGGACGCCTCGGGCTCGAGGATCCGGTCGAGCTGGGCGGCCGAGCCCGTCTCCTCGGCGGCGAGCGCCGCCACCAGGGCGGCGAGGCGCTCCGCGTCACGGCCGCCGCGGGTGCGGGCGAGGGACGCAGCGGTCTCGACCAAAGCCACGCCCTCGATCGTCTCCAGGCGGACATCGACGCCGGCGGCGCGCTTCTTCAGGGTGTCGCGCACCCAGGACGAGAAGGCATCGCGCCACGCGATCAGGGTGAACTCGTAGCGGGCGTTCCGCTCCAGGGGGAATTGCCCGGCCCAGCGGTCGTTGTCGACGAAGACCATCGGGTCCTCGCGCCAAGTCTCGCCTCCAGACGCCTCGGTGCCGACGACCCGCGACAGGATCGCGGCGTCGATGATTTCGTGGCCGTCGGAGAAGATGTCGGCCTCGACCCGCAGGGACTCGCCGACGATCCGCTTCACCGGCGAGCGGCCGCCGTCGATCTCAGGCGCCACGGCCTCGATCACCACCCGTCCGGTGCCGTCGGGCGTGCCGCGCGCCGGCTGCCGGGCGACCTGCTGGGCGCCGGCCGCCAGGATGCGCAATTCCCCGGGGCGCAGGTCGATGGCGCTGCCGGGATGGAAGGCGATCGGCTCGGCCTCCGGGGTCCGGTCGACGAAGGCGCCGAGCATGCCGCCGGTCCGCGCGATGAGCGTCCCGGCCTCCACCGGCACCGGCCGGTCGGTGGGGTTGTAGAGCACGATCAGCGCGTGCCGCGCCGAGGCCGGATGGCCGGTGTCGAAGCGGGCGAGCGCCACCAGGTCGCTGTCGGGGGACGAGAGGCGCATCTGCGCGCCCTCGACATTGGCGGCCGGCAGCTCTGCCCGCAGGGCGTTGATCGCCCGGATCGAGCCGGAGATGTCGAGGCCGGTGTCGTTCTCGCGGTCGCGCGGGGTGGTGTCGACCACGTGCAGCGCCCGGCGGTAGCCCCATTCGTAGCCGATCGGCATCAGCACGCCGGCCGAGAAGAAGGCGGCGAGCGCGTAGCGGGTGCGCAGATGGGCCGCCACCGCCTCGGGGCCGCCGCCGATCCCGGCGGCGAGCCGCGTCATGTCGTGGTTTTCCGGGAAGGCGATGGAGGGCGCCAGCACCCGCAGGCGCTCGTACTGCTCCAGCGCCCAGGGCTTCTTCAGGTCCCACCACGCGAAGGAGTTGAACAGGTAGTCGAAGCCGGCGCCCGCCGTGGCCCGCGCCTCCTCGAAGGTGCAGCCGAGGGTCTCTGCGGCGAACAGGCAGGCGGGATCGCGGGCCTTGGCCTCCCCGATCAGAACGCGCCAGGTCTCCGGCGGCACCTTGTAGGCCGCGTCGCAGCGGAAGCCCGCCACGCCGAGACCCTGGAGCCGGGCGACGTAGGCGCCCCAGATCCGGGTCAGCTCGTCCCGGGCCGCCGGCGTATGGTAGTCGAGTTCGGCCAGGTCGCCCCAGACCGTGCGGATCGACGGATCGTCCGGATCGACGGCGGCCGGGTGCATGATCGAGCCGTCGGGCTCCTTCAGGAACAGGTCGGGCCGCTCGATGGCCAGCCGTGCGTTGTCGGCGGTGTGATTGATGACGAGGTCGGTCATCACCGACAGGCCGGCCGCCTCGGCGGCGGCGCAGAAGCGCTCGATCTGCGCGTCGTCCGCCGTGCCGTCAGGATCGCGGAAGCGCTCGTCGAGGCGCTCCGGGTCGGCCACCGCGTAGAGGCTCTTCGAGCCGCCGGTCTGATGGAACGGGTTGAGGTAGATCCAGTCGAAGCCGAGACCCGCGATCCGCGGCAGCTCGGCGGTCCAGTCCGACACGCGCCCGACCAGGAGGGGGAACAGGTTGTAGATCCGCGGCCCCTCGGCCCTGGGGGCCAGGGCGGCCGGCAGGACGGCTTCGGCCCCTGACGTCGCAGCGGCTTTGGTCGGTGCGTTCATGCTGCCTCTCGGCTCCCGTTCCCTGTGTCGTAACGTCCGAACCGCGCGGGTGTGCCGCGCGATCCGGTCCGACGTGTCTCAGCAGAGTTGCATGACAAGGCTGCGGAGAAGCCCTTCGGCCGCTTCCGCTCGACATGTCCGGACGCGTCGCCGTCTTCGCGAGCGGAGCGCAGCAATCCAGGCAACGCCACGCTCACCCAGTCGAGCTGCCCTGGGTCGCTGCGCTTCGCGCGCGATGACGGAGGGCTCAAGAGTCCCGCCGCAGCACCGCGTAGGGCAGGTCGCGCAGGAGGGTGCCGAGATCGACCCCTTCGCCCGCCCCCTGCCCTTCGATGACCCGCCCCGAGGCGAGGTCCCGCCAGCGGGTCCCCGCCCCGAGATCCACCCGGGTGCCCGCGAAGGCCTCGCCCGACCAGACCGCCTCCCCGACGAAGCCCGCCACCAGCCGCGGCACCGCCACGAACAGGTCTCCGCCCTCCTGGCCGGGATCGGTCCGCCGGTAGGCGATCACGTGGTCGGCCCGGGTGCCGGTGGCCGCCACGGGCTCGTAGGCGGCGCTGGCGTAGAAGTCCGGACGCGCGGCCCGCTCGGCGAGCAGCCGCGTGAGGGTCGCCTGCTTCACCCGCCCGTCCGTCCAGTGCGCCAGCAGCTCCGCCGGCGCGCCGCCCTCTTCCAGTATCCGCTCAAGCGCCGGGTAGTCCACCGGGCGGCGGTTGTCGGGATCGACGAAGGAGAAGTCCCAGACCTCCGTCCCCTGGTAGGTGTCAGGCAGCCCCGGCAGGGTGCATTTCAGGACCGTGCGGCCGAGGCTCGCCAGCATGCCGAGATGGGCGAGCCGCCGGGCGAAGGGCCGGAGTGCGCTCAGGAAATCCGAGCCGGGCGCGATCAGCGCCGTGAACAGCTTCCGGACCGCGCCCTCGTAGACCGCATCGACATTGACCCAGCTCGACCGGCGCTTGCCCTCGCGCATGGCCTTCTCGCCATAGGCGATGAGCCGATCCCGGAACTCCGCGACGATTCCGGCCTCGTCCTGATCCAGCAGCTCCAGGGGCCAGGCGCCCAGGATCGCTTGGAAGAACATCCACTGGTCGTTGGCATCGGGGGCCGGCTCGCCGTCGATCCGGGCGAGGTGCGGGCCGGCGGTGCGCTGCCACAGGTCCCAGGCCTTCGCCCATTCCTCCGGGATCTCCGAGAGGGCGAGCAGCCGGGTGCGGGCATCCTCGCCCCGCTTGGTGTCGTGGGTCGCCGTGGTGATCATGGCGCTCGGCCAGTCCCGGGCGCGGGCGATCTGGAGGTCGTGGAAATGCTCCGCGTCGATCCCGTACTCGCCCGGATCGCCGCCGACCTCGTTGAGGCCGAGGAGGCACGCGTAGCGATAGAACAGCGTGTCCTCCAGGCTCTTGGCCATGACCGGGCCGGTGAGCTGCTGGAACCGGCGGCGGAAGCGCAAGGCCACCCGCGGATCCGGCCGGCCCGGTCCCGTGGTCTCGATCCGCCCGAGCAGCACCTCGGCGGCGAAGTCGTGGACCGAGCGGTCCGGCAGGCTCGACCAGCGCTTGGCCTTGGCGACCGCCCCCTCGATCAGGCGCACGTCTTCGGGCTCGACATCCCCCTCCTCTAGCTCCGGCGGCAGGTAGCTCCGATAGGTCGGAAAGCGCGCGATGATCTCGATCAGCGCTCGGCGCAGGGCGTTGACGGTGAAGTCGCGGGTGCGCCGGTCGGCATCGGCGACCTCCTTGAGGTCGGTGGTCAGCACCTCCAGCTCGCTGGCGAAGCTGATCTCCAGGATCTCGGCCTTGGCGGCGCGGAGCTGGAAGCCGTAGGGCTCGTCGAAGCCCGTGGCCCAGGTGTAGAGGCGCTCGACCTTCCCCCGCCGGGTCTTGTCGACCAGGATCCCGTCGAGCTGGTTGAGCACGTCGTAGCCCGTGGTCCCGGCCACCGGCCAGGGCCGCAGCCGCTCGCCCGGCTCGAGGATCTTTTCCACCACCACGTAGAAGCCCGGTCCCACGGCGGCCTGGAGCGCCCGCGCGTAGCCCAGCGGGTCGGCGAGCCCGTCGATGTGGTCGATGCGCAAACCGTCGATCCGGCCCTCGCGGACGAGCCGGAACACGGTCTCGTGCGAGCGGTGGAAGATGTCGGACAGCTCGACCCGCAACCCCGCCAGGGAGTTCACGTCGAAGAAGCGGCGGTAGTTGATGTCGCTCGATGCCACCCGCCAATGGGCCAGCCGGTAGGCCTGCGACTCCAGCAGCCGGTGCAGGGGCCCGAAGCTGTCCGGGCGGCCCTTGAAGCCGTTGAGCAGCGCCAGCGTGCTGGCGGTGGCCTCCTGGATCAGCGGCGACACGCCGTAGATCTCGGCGAGCCGGCGCTTCAGTCCCTCGGCCTCCTCGGGGAAGCCCTGGCGGCGAGTCTCGTCGGTGTCGATCGCCATGGCCCGCAGGCGCTCGGAGATGGCGAGCAGCTCCGCGGTGGTGTCGTCGTCCACGGCCCCGATGGCGGCGATCACCCGGTTCAGGATCGTCGGGTAGCTGAGCGGCCGGATCGGCAGCTGGTGCTCGTAGTGCCAGACGCTGAAGGCACCCTTGTCGGGGTCGAACCTCAGCTCCAGGGTGCCCTTCTCCAGGGCCTCGCCGTAGCGGTCGCCGAGGAACGGGATCACGAGGTTGCGCCCGGCCCCGAGCCGCTGCCAGTCGATGTCGAAGGCGTCGGCGAAGGGCGACAGGGAGCCCCATTCCAGGACCGAGAGCCACCACGGGTTGTCGGACCCGCCGACGCCCATGTGGTTCGGGACGATGTCGAGCAGCAGCTTCAGCCCGTGGGCGTGGAGCGTCTCGGAGAGCCGGATGAAGCCGTCCTCGCCGCCGAGTTCCGGGTTGATCGCGCCGTGGTCGACGATGTCGTAGCCGTGGGTCGAGCCGGGCCGCGCCGTCTGGAGGGGCGAGGCGTAGACGTGGCTGATCCCGAGCCGGTGCAGGTAGGGGACGATCCGGCCCGCATCCGCGAAGGTGAAGTCCTTGTGGAACTGCAGCCGGTAAGTCGACCGCGGCGGCGGCGCGGCGAGCCGCGCGGCCCCCGAGCGGGGCCCCCGGGCCTCGGCGGAGAGGGAGGCCGCCAGCTTGGCGAGGGGGCCGCCGGGCGCGGCGATGTCGGTCAACTCGCGGTCGAGCTTGCGCCGCCAGTTCGGGTAGCCCTCCGTCGAGCCCGGCACGTTGGCCTGGGCGAGTTCCGAGACCACGTCCTCGTACTGGACGGCGGTGAGCATCGCGGGCGCCCGGGCGAGGTAGCGGGCCGCCGCCTCGAAGGGCGCGGCCTCCGGCGGCTCGGTGGAGGGGAGCAGCTGCTCCCCGGCCAGCGCCTCGGCGAGGCGGCGGCGCTCGACGACCCGCTCGCCCCGCTCCGCCTCGGCCCGCTCCTGGTCGTAGAGGCCGAGCGACTGGCGGGTGTCGGTGTCGACCCCGCGCCACCAGCCGACGAAGGTCGGCAGGTCGTGGGTGGTGATGGCGGTGAGGGCGTCACGCGGGTAGGCCGAGGGCGGCTTGAACCGGCCGTCGGCCTCGCGCTCGAAGGCGAGGATCCGGTAGCTCAGCACCCCGGCCCGCATCAGCGCGTCAGAAAACCCCTCCGGAGCGGTGCCGAGATCCTCCGCGATGACGAGGCACTTGTTGCGGTGGCTCTCCAGCCGCAGCACCGCCAGCATCGGCTCGAACGGCATGGCCACGTAGGCGCCGGCCTGGGCGCCCGCGCCCAGCGGGATCAGGAACAGGCGGGCGAGCTGGAAGGCGTGGTCGATCCGGATCGCGCCGGCGTGGCGCATGTTGGCCTGGACCAGGGCGCGGAAGGCCGCGAGCCCGTCGCGCTCCATCGCCAGCGGGTCGAAGGCCGGCAGGCCCCAGTTCTGGCCCTTCGGGGCGAGGAGATCCGGCGGCGCGCCGATCGACACCCGGTCGGCGAAGCGCTCCGGATGGGACCAGATCTCGGAGCCGCCCCGGTCGGCGCCGACCGCGAGGTCCCGGTAGAGGCCGACCCGCATCCCGGCGCCGAGCGCCGCCGCGGAGGCCTCGGCGAGCTGCCGGTCGGCGAGGTATTGCAGCCACGCATGGTAGCCGACCCGCTCGGCGTTCTCCGCCGCGAAGGCCCGCACCGCCCCTGTGCCCGCGCGACGGAACGCCTCCGGCCAGTCGCCCAGCCAGTGGGCGCCCTGCTGGCGGAAATGCTCGGAGAGCGCCTCGAACACGGCGTGGGATTCGAGATCCTCGCCGCCGTCCTGACGGAAGCGCGCGAAGCCCGCATCGGTGCCGGCCCGAGCGGCGGACTCCGCCCAGAGGGCGCGCAGCACCGGGTCGAGCACGTCGTGCACGCCCTGGTGGTCGACCAGCGCCGCCTCCCGCAGGGCGGTGATTGCGTCGGCGCGCGCGTCCAGCAGCGCCTCGGCCCGGGACCCGGCGAGCCCCGGCAGGCTGCGCGGGGCGATGAACAGCGTCTCGAGGAACAGGCGCGAGGAGGGCGAGTAGGGGGAGATCTTGGTCCGATCGGAGCCGAACAGGGCGTGGACCGGGCTCAAGCCCAGGAACGCCGCCCCGCGCAAGGCCGCCTCGCGGGCGGCCTCACCGGCATCCGCGTAGGTGCCGATGCCGATATTGGTGGCCGAGCGCAGGCCGTACAGCTGGGCGGCCATGCCCCAGTCGGAGGCGCCCTCCTCCGTGTAGGGGCGCGGGCGCCAGCAGCGCTGCGGCGCGGCGATCACCCAGGATTCGGTGCGGGTCTGGCCGGCCTGCACGGTGAGGCGGTGGTAGCCCGGAGTCAGCGGCGGCAGCTCGAAGCCCGGCTCGGACCCGTGCGGGTTGGCCCGCCCCTCGCGGGCGGTGCCGCGCTCGTCCACGAGGCGCCAGACCAGGGTGTGGGGCGCGCCGTTCCCGAGCCGCACCGGGACGCGTGCGGCGCGGCGGGCCTCCACGGGCAGGAGCGGCGGGATCAGGCCGCGGCGCAGGCGCTCGACCCGTTCGAGGCTCTCGGTCACCGCCGCCTCGTCATCGACCGCGAAGCCGAGCGCCGCGAGCAGGCCGCGGCGGACCTCCAGGGGCGTCTCGACGGGCTTGCCGAAGGCATCGGTGTAGCCGGCGGCGACGCCGACCAAGTCGGCGAGCTGTTCCAGGGCGCTCACGAGCGGGGCTCCGTCAGGAAGATGCCGGTCCAGGCGGGCAGGTCGCGTCCGGCCCCGTCCGGGGCGTTGGTCCAGACCACCCGGGCGCCTGCCGGATCCACCGGGAAGGGGGCGTCCCCGACATTGGCGACGAAGCGCAGGGTGCCGGCCCCGAAGCGCCACGTGCAATCGACCACGTCCGACCGCGGCAGGGTGGCGGCGGCACCGTCATAGCCGGATTTCGCCAGGGGCACGACCACGTCGCGGCGCAGCCCGAGGAGCCGCGTCGTCTCGGCCAGCACCTCGCGGTGGGGCGAGCGCTCCCGCTCGGACCAGTCGAGCTTCGAGGCCTCGAACGTCTCCCGTTCCGTAGGATCGGGGATCGTCGAGGTGTCGTCCGCAAACGCCGCAAAGCTCTTGAACTCCCGGCGGCGGCCGTCGCGCACCGCCTTGTTCAGCTCATCGTCCGGGGCGAAGTCGACGAAGAACAGGAACGGCGCGGAGGCCGACCATTCCTCGCCCATCCAGAGCATCGGGATCTGCGGCGCCAGCAGGAACCCGGCCCGGGCGAGGTCCAGCTTCTTCGGGTCGGCCAAGTGATTGAGCCGTTCGCCGAGCGCCCGGTTGCCGACCTGATCGTGGTTCTGGAGGAAGGTCACGAAGGCGGAGGGCGGCAGGTGCGCGGACGGCTCGCCCCGCGGATGGTTGTCGAGCGTGGAAAACGGCTCGCCCTGATAGGCGAAGCCCTCCGCGAGGCAGCGGGCGAGGTGGGCGACCGGTTTGTCGGCAAAGCTCTTATAGTAGCCGGCATCCTCGCCCGTCAGCAGGACGTGCCAGCAATGGTGCAGGTCGTCGGCCCACTGGGCGTCGTGCATCTTCGGGCGCCCGGCGGCGTCCCGCTCCAGCCAGCGGGCCTGGTTGGCCTCGTTCTCCAGCATCAGGTGGATCTGCCGGTCCGGAAACGTCCTGCGGACCGTCTCGCCGAGCTCGGCCAGGAAGTGGCGGGGCGAATCGTCGAGGATCGCGTGGACGGCGTCGAAGCGCAGGCCGTCGAACCGGTATTCCTCCAGCCAGTACAGGGCGTTCTGGATGAAGAACTGCCGCACCGTGGCGCCGCTCTCCTTGCCGTCGAAGTTGATGCCCGCGCCCCAGGGGGTCTGGTGGCGCTCGGTGAAGAACGTCTTGGCGTAGGCGTGGAGGTAGTTCCCGGCCGGTCCGAAGTGGTTGTAGACCGCGTCGAGATAGACCATCAGGCCGAGCCCGTGGGCGGCGTCGATCAGGCGCTTGAGGTCGTCGGGGCGGCCGTAGGCGCCGTCGGGGGCGTAGGGCTGGACACCGTCGTAGCCCCAGTTGCGCGCGCCCTTGAAGTCGGCGAGCGGCAGCAGCTCGATGGCGGTGACGCCCAGCGCCTTGAGGTCCGGCAGCCGCGCCTGCAGGCCGGCATAGGTGCCCTCCGGCGTCGCGGTGCCGACGTGGCACTCGTAGATCACGGCCTCCGCGAAGGGCCGCCCGGTCCAGCCCGCATCGGACCACGCGAAGGCGCGGGGATCGACCACCTCGCTCAGGCCCGAGACGTCGTCGGGCTGAAAGCGGGAGGCGGGATCGGGGGCGATGAGGTCGCCGTCGATGCGGAAGCCGTAGCGCGCGCCGGGCTTCACGCCGGGCAGGGCGGTGCGGCGCCAGCCGCCACCGGATTCGGGCAGCGGGTGAGCGACGCCGTCGACGACGAGTTCGACGCTCTGCGCGGTGGGCGCCCAGAGGGCGAAGCGGACGCCGCCCCCGACCATCTCGGCCCCGAAATCCATGCTGTGGGCGCGCCGCATCGGGCCACCGTCCTTGTCATTGGCCGCGCGCACCGGGACGCAAGCGCGGCAGGATCATCCGTCGTGGGAGAAGGCCCCGGGCTCGATCCGGTTCCCGCAGCGCAGCTATGGCGGCAAGGCCGCGTGGCAATGGGGGTGACGGGCGCCGTAACCCGCGCCTCCGGGGACCGCGCGTGCCGGACGCAGCCCGCC
Organism: Methylobacterium sp. P3_A11; assembly: GCF_056403155.1. Taxonomy (NCBI): domain Bacteria; kingdom Pseudomonadati; phylum Pseudomonadota; class Alphaproteobacteria; order Hyphomicrobiales; family Methylobacteriaceae; genus Methylobacterium; species Methylobacterium sp. P3_A11. The sequence continues at coordinate 47,701 of NZ_JBFUGA010000019.1, read as the reverse complement.
CTCTTGGTGCCAACGGGACGCCCCCTGGAAACTAAGCCGCAGTGCCGTCCGCGGGGGACGGCCCTATCTCGACGGTCCGGCAGTCTCGTCGGCGCGGGAGCGGACACTGGGTCGGGCACGCATCATCGGCATCCACGGACTCGCCAACAAGCCGCCGCGCGACGAGAAGGCCGGCTGGTGGCGTGCGGCGATCCGTGAGGGTCTCGACCGCAATCTCGGATGGCAGGTGGCCGAGGCCGACCTGCCCTTCGCCTTCGTCTACTGGGCGGATCTGCGCTACCCGCAGCCGCTCTCGGGCGACTGCAACCGCGAGCCCTACCGCCCCGATCACGGCCTCGGGCCGTTCCCCTCCCCGGCGGGGGAGCCCGACCGCGCCGAGCCGACCCTCACCGACCGGATCTATCGCGGCCTGTCGCACCTGCAGGAGGCCACAGGGCTGACCCCGGTGGACGACCTGATCCTGGAATACCGCCTCGACGATCTCTGGGGCTACTGCGAGGATGCGGCGTTCCGGGCCAACGCCAGGGCGCGCCTGCGCGCTGCCCTGGCCGACGCCGTGGCGGATGAGGTGCTGATCGCCGCGCATTCGATGGGCGGCCTGATCGCCTACGACGTGCTGCGCGCCGCCGAGGCGGACGGGACGCCCCTGCCCCGCTGCGCCCTGGTCACCCTCGGCGCGCCCCTGGGGCTCGCCGACCTCAAGCTGAAGCTCGCCGACGAGCACGGCCCCCTGCGGGTGCCGGCGGCGCTCACCGCCTGGACCAACCTGATGGACCGCCGGGACATCGCCACCGTGGGCGACGATCTCGCGGCGCTCTACGCCCCGAACGCCGCCGGGGTGCGGGTGCGGGACGTGCCGGTGATCAACGCCTACCGGAGGCCGGACGGCGCCGAGAACCGGCACAAGTCCTACGGCTACCTGCGGACCCCGGAATTCTCGAAGGCCGTGGCCGGGTTCCTGGGCGCGCCGGGCTGAGCCGGGCCGCCTCAGAGCCGGCCCGGCACCGCCTCGCGCAGGACGCGCTCGGCGGCGGCGTCCTCGATCTTGTTGATCAGCCGGTTCGCCTCGTGCTCGTCRCGCAAGGTCTTGGCCAGGGTGAAGGTCGTGCCCGTGAGGAACAGCGATGCCATGGCGAGGTAGCCCTTGATCCAGATATCCGCGGGCAGGAAGAAGATCCCGATCGTCAGCATGGCGGCGGCGGCGGCGAAGCTGACCAGGGTGAAGGTCTTCCAGGCGCCGGTATGGGGCATCTGCGGGGTCATGGTGCGGTCTCCGTGGATAGGGTTTGATCGGGGGCGCTGCAGATCCGGTCAGGCCTCGGACCGGAGACGGTCGAGCACCGCCCGCGGGTCCGTGCGGGGACGGCCGTAGCCGGCCGCTTCGAGCTCGGCTTCGATCCCGCCCGCGGCATCCGCCTCCAGCTCGGTCAGCGCGGTGGCGACGTCCGCCTCGGCCGCCTGCCGCGCCCGCAGGCGCTCCAGCGTCCGCTCGGCCTCGCCCAGCGCGCCGGCCGAGAGGGTCGTGGCCCGGCGGCCCTCCAGCCCCGCCCGGCKCAGGGCCTCGGTGGTGCGGKCGGTCTGGAGCCCGCGGTCGAGATCCCGCAGCCGCTCGCTCCCCTGGCCGACGCGGCGCTTCAGCCGCTCGACCTCGGCGGCGAAGCGCTCCGCGGCGGTCCGGCGGTCGGCCCGCTCGTCCTCCAGGGCCGCGATGTGGATCGCCGCCTCGGTCCCGAGATCCGCCCGGCCGTCCGCCAGCGCGCGCCGCGCCCCGTCCGACAGGGTCTCGATACGGGTGCCGATGGCGTCGAGGGCACGCGTCTCGGCGGCGTGGTAGGCCATGGCCACGGCGAGTTCCCGCCGGGCGGTCGCCAGGGCGCCGGCGGCGTCCCGGATCTGCTGGCGCAGGATCGTCACGGCGTGCGCATCGTGGATCGCCTGGGCATGGTCGGCGATCACGCCGCGCATCAGGAAGGACAGGGTCCTCATCACGGTCACCTCGCGGAGACGACGGCCCGGACCCGGTCCGGAATTGATTGAACGTCGTTCAAGAAAGAGATAATCACGGCGCCGCCGCCGCTGCAAGGGATAAAATGAACGAAGTTCAGAAAAAAGGGCGAGGCCGTCCGCGGAAGGGAACGGTCGACCGCGAGGCGGATCGCCGGGCGCTGATCGACGCCGCCGTGGCGATCCTGAACGCGGGCGGCGCGGCGGCGCTGACCGCCCGCAACGTCGCGGAGCGGGCCGGCACGGCGGTCGGCTCGGTCTACACGCAGTTCGACAGCCTGGAGCTGCTGCGGCTGGAGGCCAACGCGGTCACCCTGCGGCAGCTTCGGGACACCCTGGCGGCCGCGCTGGCGGCCTGTCCCGCGCGGGAGACGGAGGCGCGGCTCCTCTGCCTGGCCGATGCCTACCTCGCCTTCGCGGGGGAGAACCACGCGGCCTGGGCGGCGATCTTCGAGCGCCGCACCGTGGCGGCGCCGGAGGCGGTGCAGGCCGACATCGCCGCCCTGTTCGCGATCCTGGAGGGGGTTCTGCGCGACGGCGGCCGGCTCGCCGAAGCGGCGATCCCCGTGATGGCGCGGGCGCTCTGGTCCAGCGTCCACGGCATGACCTACCTGGCCGATCTCGGCAGCCTCGGGCCGCTGGGCGTGGATGACGTGCGGCCGATGATCGACGCCCTGGTGCGGGCGGCGGTCCGGGGGTTCGCGCAGGGTTAGCGGTCGGGATCCGCCCCTTGGCGCGGGCCGCGAACGGCAGCCGGCCGTTCGGGTCGCGCCGCGCCCCGATCCGCCGAGCAACCCGGTGGATGCCGATCACAGCAGGGACGCGATCCGCCGGGCGCGCGATGCCGGCGCCGCAAACGCGTGAAGGGCCTGCCTCCCGAGCGGTCCGACCGGAGCGCTGTTCGCCCCCCGGGCGGGACGGATCCAGGCATCCTGACGCCTTGACCGTTCGCATCGGCAGAGGGGCGATCCGCGACCTCGACGCCGTCGAGGGACGGGCCTGGACGGAGCGGTCCCACCCCGTCGGCCTGCCGGTGACCGCCTATGTCCGACTCCACGTCCGCCGCGCCGGGCGGAGAGGTTGAGACATCGTCCGCCTGTCCCCGTCCCCGCGGCCCGCTGTGCAAGATCGTTCTTGAGCGACCACCCGAACGACGACCTGTCCGGCCGGAACCGGCTTGCCCGGTCCGACGGGATTTTGGCATCAGACCCGGGCTTCAGGGCGCGCGCCGGCCCGTCACGCTCTTGTAGACACAGCTCACACTGCAAGCCTCGTTTCAGCAGTCCGTCGCAATTCGATGCCAGGAAAAATTCCTATTTTATTTCGGTGAACAAAGTATCTGTTGGCGGTGGACGTATCCGCTAGGATGTCTTGGAAGCGACCGTCCGAAAATCTGGAATCATTCTGAAACTTATTCTCTCGAAGAATGATGCCGATATAGCCGAGGTCGGCAATCTTGCTCAATATTTTCACGGCTTGCGCGCCGTGATGCCCCTCGATTTCGATACACAGAGCGGGCTTGTGTTCAGTGACTGTTTTTTCGGCGCCCAGCAAAGCCGCAAGCTCGTGTCCCTCAGTGTCGATCTTCAGAATGGCGACGGACTTATCATCGGCCATGTCTTTCGATATATTATCGACAGTTTCGGTTCGAACTTCAATATTTGAAAATCCGGTCGGTGGCTCGGACGAGAAGGTGTTGTCATCGGAGATCGTGGCGCGCGTCGTTTCGACGGTTCCGCCAAACATCGGAATACGCAGAACGGCGTGTCCGGATTGGTCGGAGGCGGCGCATTGGAAAATCTGACAGTTGGGGGGCAGTGCATCCTGCATATATCGGACGCAATCCGGGTTCGGTTCTATGGTGACTATCTTGTTGAAGTGTTTTGATAATATAGCGCTGTACAAGCCGGAATTTGCTCCAACGTCGATCGCAATCGCGTTTCTATCCACGACCTGACGGACGAATTTCGCAAATGCCGCGGTATCCGAATCAACCATCTTCGCCTTGAGAAGACGAAGCCTGAGGCTCACGCCGTTCGGCATAATGCTTTTCAGGAGCGAGAATAGCGATCTCATGGAACTTCCTCCCCCTCGCCACTTCGGAAAATATTCAACGGCTCAAAAATCTTCGATCGACCAACCGATGCGGCTGAGTTAGTGAGGGGCACGTTTTCACTGACCTCATCATCCCGGGATAGGCCGATAAATATTTGTTTCCGCCGCTGCGTCGCACTCGCGATGCGGAATAATGACAAAACGAATGAATGAATATTGGCAAATCGGCCAAAGTCGGTATGTCAAAAATCTTGATCTGCTAAAAGATCTTGTCCTGTTCGAGATTCGAGGGCGCGCCCATGCGTGAGTCGCGCGCATGGGATCTCTGGCATCCGATCACCCGGCCACAGGGCGCAGAGCCCCGCCCGCGGGTGTGCTTCGGCAGGGGCGTCGGCCATCCGGTCCGGCTCGACCGGTGATGTCCGGCCGACGATGCCGACCGGCGCGGCGGCCGTGATCGTGTGCATCTTGATCGCGTTGATCTTGGCTCCGAGCCCGGTCGCCGAACTTTGAGGCCGCTGCGTCAGTCGACCGTGACGGCAGGGCCTTGCGCGCGCCGGCCCGATTCTGTCCACTCGCCGCCAACGACAAGTCCGACGCGGGCACGAAACCGCCGGACCACAGGGAGAAGCGTCATGGTGCGTACGTCGCGGACGGCCGCGTTGCTGTTGGGCTGCCGCCGGTTCCTGGGGGCGGGGCCGGCCCTGCTGCTGGCCGGGCTGGCGCTCGCCATCCCTGCCCGGGCCGACGATGCCAGGGTGCGGATCAGCCGGCAGCCGGGCTTCGTCTACCTGCCGGCCGTCCTCGCCGAGCAGCACAAGCTGATCGAGAAGCACGCCAAGGCCGCGGGGCTCGGGGACGTCAGCGTGGAGTGGGTCAACCTGACGAGCGGCGCCGCCGGCAACGACGCGCTGCTCTCGGGCAACATCGACATCGTCGACAGCGGCTCCACCAACATGCTCTTGCTCAACGACCGGACGCGGGGCGACGTGAAGGGCCTGTGCGGCGTCGGCACCACGCCGATGATGCTGCTCACCCGCAACCCGGACGTGAAGGAGCTCAAGGACTTCTCGTCCAAGGACAAGATCGCCCTCCCCTCCGTGAAGGTCTCGTCCCAGGCGGTGCTGCTCCAGATCGCCGCCAAGAAGGCCTTCGGGCCGGAGAGCGCCACCAAGCTCGACCCGCTCACCGTCCAGCTCGGCCATCCCGACGCCGTGGCGGCGCTGGCGAGCCCGCACAACGACGTCAACAGCCACTTCTCGCTGCCGCCGTTCCAGCAGCGCGAGCTGCAGGATCCGGCGATCCACAAGGTGCTCAACTCCTACGAGCTGGTCGGCGAGCCGGTGAGCAACGCGATCTTCTACGCCCGGACCGGCTGGTTCAACCGCAACCCGAAGCTTGCCGCCGCCATCGTCGCCGCCATCGACGAGGCCAATGCCGAGATCGCCAGGGACCCGCTCCAGGCCGCCAAGGACTACGTGGCAGCCACCAACGAGAAGACCCCGCCCGAGACGCTGGTCGCGATCATGAAGGAGCCGGGGACCAACTTCTCCACCACCCCCTACGGCATCATGCTCCAGGCCCGGCACTTCTACGCGATGAAGACCATCAAGGCCGAGCCCAAGGACTGGAAGGACACGTTCTTCCCGATCGTCCACAACCTGCCGGGAAAGTAGGCCCCCGGCCGCTCAGTGCGCCTCCACGGGCCCGGTGGCGCGCGGGGGCTTCCTGAGGATCGCCACCACGGCGAGGCTCGCCACGAGGCTCACGCCAACCAGCCAGAACCCGTCCGCGTAGGCCATGACGTAGGCCTCGCGGCGGACCTGGGCGGCGAGCTGGCCGAGCGCGACGCCCTTGGCGGCCAGCGGGTCGGCGATGCGGGCATGCATCCCGGCGGCCATGGTCGCGAGCCGGTCCTGGGTCCGGGTCGCGTTGACGGTGATCGCCTCGGCCAGCATCGAGAAGTGGAAGTGCTCCCGCCGGTCGATCATGGTCGAGAGCATGGCGATGCCGATCGAGCCGCCGAGGTTGCGCATCATGTTCGACAGCGCCGAGGCGTCGGCGGTGTCGCGGGGCGCGAGGCCGGCCGTGGAGAGCTGCGAGAGCGGGATCGTGAACAGCGGCTGGCCGATCGCCCGCATGAGCTGCGGCAGGATCAGCTGGTCGGCGCCGACGTCGTGGGTCAGGCCGACATTGATCCAGCAGCTCGCGATGAAGAATAGGGTCCCGGTGACCACGAGCAGCCGGGCATCGACGACGCGCATGAGCAGGGGCATCAGCGGGAACAGGACCAGCTGCGGCAGGCCCGACCACATCACCACGGTGCCGATCTGCTCGGCGTTGTAGCCCTGGATCTGCGCGCAGTAGACCGGGATGATGTAGATCGATCCGAACGACACGGCGCCCAGCACGGTCATCAGCACGCAGGCGCCCCCGACCGAGCGGTTGGCCAGAACCCGCAGGTTGATGAAGGGCTTGGCGGCCGTCAGCTCGCGCACGATGAAGCCGGTGATGCCGGCCGCCGCCAGCCAGCTCGCCTCGACGATCACGGGCGAACCGAACCAGTCCTTGCGCTGCCCCTCCTCCAGCACGAAGGTCAGGGCCGGCAGGCCGGTCGCCATCAGGCCGATGCCGATCCAGTCGCCCTCGAGCAGCTCGGCCCAGCGCGCGGGGGCCTTCTCGAAGGCGCCGAGCTGAATCGCGGCCGCGATCGGCCCGAAGATCAGGTTCAAGTAGAAGATGTAGTGCCAGGACAGGTTGTCGGTGAGCCAGCCGCCGACCGTGGGCCCGATCGCCGGCGCGAAGGTCGCGGTCAGGCCGAACAGGGCGATGCCTACCGCCTGTTGGCTCTTCGGCAGCCGCGTGCGCACGATCACGATGGCGGTGGGGATCAGCACGCCGCCGGTGAAGCCCTGACCGGCCCGGAACAGGATCATCTGGCTCAAGGTGGTCGAGAGCGCACAGGCCAGCGAGAAGGCGGTGAACAGCATCGTGTTCACCGCGAGGTAGCGGCGCAGGCCGATCACCGAGGACAGCCAGCCGGTGAGCGGGATCACGATGATCTCGGCCATCAGGTAGGCGGTGGAGATCCAGCTTCCCTCCTCGGTGGAGGCGCCGAGCGCCCCCTGGATGTCGGCGAGCGACGCGTTGGTGATCTGGATGTCGAGGATCGCCGTGAAGGCGCCGAGGATCGCGCCGAACACGGCGAGCCAGTCCCGGGCGCTCGCCTTCGCCTCGGGCACGGCCAAGGGCCTGGTCATGGCCGGCACCGGGCTCATCGGGGCAGGGCCTCGCTGACGAGGGCCGCCGGGGCGGGCTTCGGCCGGCCCCGGGCCGGATCCGCCGGCTCCGTCGGGTCGGCGGTGTGGACCGTCGCCTCCACGGACAGGCCGGGGCGCAGGCGGCCGACGAGGGGGTCGGTGGGATCGAGGGCGACGCGCACGGGCACGCGCTGCACCACCTTGGTGAAGTTGCCGGTGGCGTTCTCCGGCGGCAGCAGGGCGAATTGCGAGCCGGTGCCCGGGGAGAAGCTCTCGATCCGGCCCTCGAAGGCATGGTCGCCGAAGGCATCGACCGTGACGGTGACGCGCTGGCCCTCGACCATGTGCCCGGTCTGGGTCTCCTTGAAGTTCGCCACGAGGTAGATGTCGCGGCCCATGGGCACGAGGGTCAGGAGCCCCGTGCCGGGGGAGACGACCTGGCCGATCCGCAGCGCCCGGTCGCCGGCCACGCCGTCGATCGGTGCCACGATGGTGGCGTAGCTGAGGTCGAGCCTCACCCCCTCGACCTTGGCCTGCGCACCCTCCAGGCTCGCCCGGGTGCTGGCCTCGAGCGCCTTCAGGCTGTCGATCTGCTTCTGCGCGGCGTCGAGCGACGCGGCGGCCTTGTCGCGGGCGGCGTGGCGCTGGCGGAGGTCGGCATCCGCCTGCTGCTGGCGCTGCACCGTGCCGGAGCCGGTCTGCAGCAGGTTCTGGTAGCGGGTGTATTCCTGCTGCGCGAAGGTCAGCGCGGCCTCGGCATTGGCGAGGTCGGCCCGCGACGAGGCGACCTGCGCCCGCTGCTGGATGATCGCGGATGCGACGCCCAGGATCTGCGCCCTGTCCTTCTCGACCTCGGCCTCGGCCTGCTTGAGCTGGACCCGGTAGGACCGGTCGTCGAGGCGGGCGATCACGTCGCCGGCCTTCACCGGCTGGTTGTCGCCGACCCCCACCTCCACGACGGTGCCGGCGATGCGCGGTGCCACCGTCACCTTGTCGGACTGGAGATAGGCGTCGTCGGTCACCTCGAGGAAGCGGCCGACGGTCCACCAGTGCCAGCCATAGGTTCCGGCCCCGCCGAGGGCGAGCAGTCCGGCGAGGGACAGTACGATCCGCGCGCGGCCCCGGCGCCGTACCGGCGCGGTGACTGAGGCACCCGCGACTGGGCCGGCACTCTTGAAGCTGTCGCTGCGACGTGCGTCCATCGGGTCTGGCCAGGATCAAAACGGTACGGTATCGTTTTAATAATGCGCGAGACGGCTTCGGGCAAGGAGAATTGCGGGTGACGGTCACGGAGATCGAGGGGGCGGAGGCGGGGCCGCGGCGGGGCGGCCGGCCCACCCGCGCGGAGGCGGTCCGGCGCGAGGCGCACCTGATCGCCGTGGCGACCACCCTGTTCCTGGAGCGCGGCTTCGACGCGACCTCCATCGACGCGGTGGCCGAGGCCGCCGGGATGAGCAAGCCGACGGTCTACGCCCGCTACCGCGACAAGCGCGCCCTGTTCGAGGCGGTCCTGCGCGAGCGAATCGCCGCGTGGCTGGCACCCCTCGCCGCCGCCGCCGAGGCCCAGGCCGCCGAGGCCGGGACCCAGGCCGGAACCCAGGCCGGGACCGATGCCGGGACCGACGACGTCGAGGCCGCCCTTCACGACCTGAGCCGCACCCTGCTGGCCCACGGGCAGTCGCCCGGGGCGGCAATGCTCAAGCGCAACCTCGTGGCCCAGGCGCTGCAGTTTCCCGAACTCGCCCGCCTCGCCCACGAGGAGGGCTGGCTGCGGGGCGTGCGCGCCGTGGCGCAGATGCTCGACGCCTTCGCGCGGCGCGGGCGGATCGCGGTGACGGATCCCGAGATCGCGGCCGACCTGTTCCTCAGCCTCGTCCTCGGCCGGTCGTCCCAGGCGACCCTCTACGGCATTGCCACCGACCCGGAGGCGCAGGAGCGGCGGCGGCAGGCGGCGGTGCGGCTGTTCCTCGACGGGGTCCGCCCGCGCTGACGGGCCGACCCGGATTGTTGTGGGTGCACCCGGGCCGCGCACTATTCGGGAGTGGGATCGACGGGTTGCCACCGCCGATCCCAGGCAATGACCCGTTAGAGTTTAGCCAACTCAAGAACACCGGGTGGATGGCAAGTCGGAGCTTACCTTCCACGCGCCATTTCCGTTTCGTGAGACTGCAAGAGACAAGACCATCTCTCCACACTCCCGGCCGCGTGCGGCCTTCGCGGGTGAGTCGGTCATGCTCACGACATCAGCTTAGCCGTATCTCCGGGCGCTGGAGAAACCGCGTCGGCGCCCCGAAGCCGCGATTGCGCCCCTTCCGGCCCCGGCCTATAGTGCCCCATCCCCATTCGACAGCGTGAGACGGGACATCCGGATCCACCATCCGGAGCCCGCGGCCCGATGCCCGGCCCCCGTCCCGCCAGGCCGGAGCACGAGAAGACATGTCCCAGGGTCCGCTGATGCCCAAGGCGACCGCCGTCTGGCTGGTCGAGAACACTTCGCTCGCCTTCGAGCAGATCGCCGATTTCTGCAAGCTGCACCCGCTGGAGGTGAAGGGCATCGCCGACGGCGAGGTCGCGGCCGGCATCAAGGGACTCGACCCGGTCTCCACCGGCCAGCTCACCCGCGACGAGATCGAGAAGGCCCAGAAGGCGCCGCACTACAAGCTTAAGCCCGCCGTCTCGAAGGTGAAGCTGCCGGAAGTGAAGCGCACCACCAAGGGCCCGCGCTACACCCCGCTGTCCCGCCGCCAGGACCGGCCGAACGCCATCCTGTGGCTGCTGCGCAACCACCCGGAGCTGAAGGATTCGCAGATCATCCGGCTCGTGGGCACCACCAAGTCGACGATCCAGCAGATCCGCGAGCGCACCCACTGGAACTCGGGCTCGCTCCAGCCGATGGACCCGGTGACCCTGGGGCTCACCACCCAGATCAACCTCGATTTCGAGGTCCAGCGCGCTGCGGCCGACCGCCCGGCCGCGGTGGCGGCCGAATCCGGCGCCTCGCTGCTGCCGACGGAGGTCTCGACGGCCCGCGACGCCGACGAGCGGGAGCACGCGGACGATCACGGCGGCCGCGAGGAGCGGATCGACGCCGATTCGGTCTTCGCCAAGCTCAAGGGCCGGCACCAGGACGAGGACGACGAGGACTAGGACTCCGGCCGGCCCCACCCGGCTCCGGCCGGGCGGGGGCCACGGGACACGCTCCGCGCGGGCTTGGCCCCCCACTCCATCGGAGTCGGGGGCCGCTTCGCGTCTGGCCGGCCCTGAGAGCGCCCGCCGGCGGGCGGAACCCCGATCGACCTATTCCGGCAGGGGCTTGCCCGTCGTCTCCGGCATGAACCACGGCACGACGAGGCCGATCACGTAGACGCCCGACAGGGTCAGCGCCGCCGCGGCGACGCCCCCGAAGGCGGTCACGATCTGCCCGGCGATGATCGGGAAGACCCAGGCGATCAGCCGCGCGCCGTTGAACACGAAGCTCGCCGCCGTCGCCCGGACCGCCGGGGTGAACAGCTCGACGAGGTAGATCGCCATCCACGAGAAGGCGAAGCCCAGGGTGAAGAACCCGTTCAGGAAGGCGAGCCCCATGAACGGTAYGAGCCCGCCGGTCCAGAGATAGCAGGCCAGCGAGGTGGCGATGCAGCCGACATAGGTGACGAGCAAGAAGGCGCGGCGGCCGATCGCGTCCGCCACGAAGCCCGAGATCAGGTAGGCGGTGATCGCCCCGACATTGTAGATGATGCCCATGCGCGGGCCCCAGACATTGGCCGGCTCGCCCGCGGCCTTGGCCAGCCCCTCCGTATAGGCCGGCAGCCAGGACGAGACCGCCCACCAGCCCACCGTGGTGGCGAACGACATGGCGGTGGCCAGCAGCACCCGCCGCCGGCTCTCCGGCTCCCGGAAGATCTCCGCCAGGGTGAAGGGGCGCTGCGCGGCCCGCGGGGCGTGGCCGGCATCCTCCGCGGTCGCGGCCCAACGCTGCGCCTTGAGCGCCTGCAGCCACTGCTCGGATTCTTCCAGCGCCCGCCGCAGGTAGAGGCAGACGAAGGCCGGCAGGGCGCCCAGCGCGAACATGATCCGCCAGGACTGGTCGCCCAGGGGGTTGGTGGCGGCCAGCACCGCCCAGACGATGGCGGCGAGCACCGCGCCGCCGCCGAAGCCCGATTGCAGGAAGCCGCAGCCCTTCGGCCGCGCCCGGTTCGGCCAGGTCTCGGCCACCAGGGCGATACCGGTGGACCATTCCGAGCCGATGGCGAGCCCGGTGATGAAGCGCAGGAGCGCGAGCTGCGTGAAGCTCCCGGCGAAGGCGGTCAGCCCCGTGAAGACCGCGTAGCCGAGGATCGAGAGCATCATCATGCGCTTGCGGCCGATATAGTCGGCCGCAATCCCGCCGAGCAGCCCGCCGAGCCCCCAGCCGAGCAGCGTGATGCCGATGGCCGCCCCCACGTAGAAGGCCGGCGTCTGGGCCTGCTCAGGGGTGAGGATGGTATTCAGTGCCGGCCGCAGCGCGTAGACGAGCGCCACCGCCTCGTAGCCGTCGAAGATCCAGCCGAGATAGCTGCCCCAGAGGATCCGCCAGTGCCGCGGGGTGAGACCCGCGTACCACGGCGCGCTGGCCGCCTCGCCCAGCCCGACGTCACCCGCGCCCATCGTCCGTTCCTCCCGTCCGGAACGCGTCTGCGGCGCCCGCCCCGCTCTGATAGGCCCGTCGTGGTATCAGGTCGACTGCATCCGGCCGGGTGTCGTGCGCGGGGCGGCGATCACGTCTCACCCCGCCCGCGCACCCCGCCGGTCGCGGCGCAGCGGACCTCAGCGCGCGGCGTCGAAGGCGGCCAGGAATGTCGCGAGGTTCTCCGGCAGGGCCGCGCAGAGGTAGCCGCCCTCCTGGACCAGGGCCGTGGGCAGCCCGGCCCGGGCGATCCGCTCCGCCGCCCCGGCAAAGCCCGCCCGGGTCACCGCGAGGGCGCCGATCGGATCGTCCGCGGCGGCATCGAGGCCCAGGGCCACCACGAGGGCGCGGGGCTTTCGGGCGGCGATCGCCGCGAGCCCCGCCTCCACGGCGGCGAGCCAGGGGGCGTCGCCCGAGCCCGGCGGCAGCGGCAGGTTGCGGTTGAAGCCCGTGCCCGCCCCGGTCCCGGTCTCGTCGGCATAGCCGGCGAAGAACGGGAAGTAGTCGGACGGGTCGGCGTGGACTGAGACGGTCAGCACGTCGGCGCGGGCGTAGAAGATCCCCTGCGTGCCGTTGCCGTGATGGACGTCGATGTCGAGGATCGCCACCGGGCCGCCGGTGGCGGCGCGCATCCGTTCGGCCGCGATCGCGCTGTTGTTGAGGAAGCAGAAGCCGCCGGCGGAGTCCGCGTAGGCGTGGTGGCCGGGCGGCCGGCACAGGGCGTAGGCGTGCCCCGCCGCCAGCGCCGCGTCGGCGGCCACGACCGCACATTGCGCCGCGCCGTAGACCGCCGCCCAGGTGCCGGCGCGGATCGGCGTCGAGGTGTCGGCGGTGTAGAGGCCGACGCGGCCGAGGAGGCCTGCGGGCTTCCGGTGCATCTGCGGCCGGGCGAAGGACCCGGTCAGGATCTCGTCGCCGAGGTCGGGGATCTCGCCCCGGCGCGCCCAGGCCTCGGCCAGGAACGCCACGTAATCGGGATCGTGCACCGCCCGGATCGGGTCGAGGCCGTGATCGGCCGGTTCGGCGAGGTCGTGGCCGCCCCCGAGGGCCGCGTCGCGCAGGATCGCGTAGCGGGCCGCCTGCTCGGGATGCGGGATCGGCGCGCCGCGCCGCATGTAGCGTTCGGGATCGTGCCGGCCTGAATCGGGCGTGTGGAAGATGCGCATGCCGGAAGGTTAGGGCCTCCCGGGGGACGCGTCATCCGCCCGGCACGCCCTCAGATGAGGTAGACGGTGCCGTCCGCGCGGAACACCTTGGGGCAGTTCGCCCCGTCTACCAGGCGCCGGGCCGCGTCCAGGGAGATCCGGCGGGTCAGGGCGATCTCCGGCAGCGTCTTCCAGGTCGAGGTCATGGTGCGGCTCCGTCCGTGATCCGTGCGCGTCCGGGGTCAACGGCGCAGTCGGGTCCGGGTTCGCCGACGGCGTCAGGAGCGCTTCGGGACTGCTGACGCGCCATCCCGCAGGGGCCGCCGACGGGGCGGCGACCTCGCGCAGCAGGGTCGGGACCCGCGCCCAGGGCTCCGTGACCGGTCCGGCGTTCGGCCGGACCGCGGCCCGGTTCTGGCCGCCGGCGACGCGGATGTCGGGGAAGCGCGCGCAGAAGGCCGCGACGCAGGCCGGGTCGAAATGGCGGCCGCTGTCGGCGCGGATGCACGCCAGCGCCTCCGCGAAGGACATCGCGTCCTTGTAGGGCCGCGCCGTGGTCAGGGCGTCGAACACGTCCGCCACCGCGACGATCCGGGCCGACAGGGGAATCGCGGCGCCGGCGAGCCCATGCGGGTAGCCGCCGCCGTCCCATTTCTCGTGATGGAACTCGGCGATCTCAGCGGCGAGGCGGATCAGCTCGGAGGCACTGCCGCCCAGGATGCGCCGGCCGATCATCGGATGCGTCTTGACCCGGTCGAACTCCTCCGTGTCGAGCCGCCCGGGCTTGAGCAGGATGCCGTCCGGGATGCCGACCTTGCCGACATCGTGCAGCGGCGCCGCGAGATAGAGGTTGCGACAGGCCTCCGGCCCCAGCCCGAGCCCCTCGGCCACGATCTGGCTGTAGCGCGCCACCCGCCATGTGTGATCGCCGGTATCGTTGTCGCGGTACTCGACGGCGAGCGCCAGGCGGAAGATGATCTCCTCCTCGCGCTCGCGCATCTGGCGCAGGGCGGCCTCCGCCGCGCCGTCGAGCCACGCCGCCTGCTCGGCCAGCCGGCGCACCGCCTTGGCGAGCCGGATCACGTTGCGCAGCCGCACCGTCAGCTCGACGCTCCGCATGGCCTTGTCGAGGAGGTCGGTGGCTCCCGCCTCCAAGGCGGCGAGCCGCACCGCGTCCGAGATGTCGCTGGTGACCATCACGATGGGCACCTGGGCGTAGTGCGGGATGGAGCGGAGGCACCGGATGAAGGCGATCCCGTCCCTGGCTGGCCTGTGGCAATCGACCAGAACGAGGTCGAAGGCGCGCATCTGCGCCTCCACGAGCGCCGCGGCCGTCTCGCCGTGATCGGTCACGCTCACGTCCGGCTTGGCCTCCAGCAGCCGGCGCAGCCGCAGGCGCATGGTCGGGCTGTCGTCAACGAGGAGCGCGTCCATCATGGGCTCTCGGATCGCATCGCGGGCACGGGCGGCACGGTCAGGCGGGCCGCCCCGGAGACGTGCCGGCGCGCGGTTCGGCGCGCCGGCCGGCAAAGGGATAGAGGCGGTCGCCATGTTCATGACTTCAGTAATTCTGTCTCCATAATGAATGGCTGCCAGTTAAAAGTTAGTAAACAATGCATATAACTTCCCGCCGAATCTTGGATCTACAGATCTTGATTATTCATGGATATTTGCTAGTTTTGTATGGATATCTAGAACGTCAAATCGGTCATTCGCGATGATCAGGATTTCCAATAAGGATGGCGTCTGCCGCGATTAGTTTGCCGGATTCCGAGCCGGATCGCGGCGACCGAACGGATCGCCGCGGTTTCGGGGTCGCGCCGGCCCGGCTTCGGCGCCGGCGCGACGAGACGCTGACATCTCGGCCGCCCGAGACTCCTGGGCCGCCCGAGACTACGGTCGGGCGACGGCGCGACGCGGCCGACGGACGGACGGCGGGCGCCCTGCCCCGCACCGCCGCCGGCGTCGGTGCCGGCGGCGTGTCGGGAGGCGCCGGGGCGATGATGCGGTTCGATCTCACCGATCTCGGCCTGTTCCGGCACGTGGTCGAGGCCGGCTCGATCACCCACGGGGCGGCGCGGGCGAACCTCGCCCTGGCGGCCGCCTCGACACGGATCCGGCTCATGGAGGAGTCCCTGGGCGCCGCCCTCTTGACCCGGGGTCGGCTGGGCGTCAGCCCGACCCCGGCCGGGCGCGCGCTCCTCGTCCATGCCCGGGAGGTCCTGGCCGGGGTCGAGCGCCTGCGCGAGGAGATGTCGGCCTTCTCGGGCGGGGCCTTCGGCCAGATCCGGGTGCTGGCCAACACCAATGCCCTGACCGAGTTCCTGCCGGACGCGCTCTCGGCCTTCCTGGCGGCCCATCCCGGGATCGGGGTCGAGATCGATGAGCGCACCTCCGAGGAGATCGTCGGGCTGGTGGCCGAGGGAGCGGCTGATCTCGGCATCCTGTCCGGCACGGTGGATACCGGCTCGCTCCAGGCCTTCCCGTTCCGGGAGGATCGCTTCGTGCTGGTGGCGGCCCGGGACCATCCCCTGGCGGCGCGCGCCGCGATTCCCTTCGCGGAGGTGCTGGGCCACGACCTCGTCGGCCTCGATCGGCGCAGCGCCATCAGCCGGTTCCTCGTCGCCCAGGCGGTGCGGGAGGGGCGGCCGATGCGCCTGCGGGTGCAGCTGCGGGACTTCGACGCCGTCTGCCGGCTCGTGGAGGCTCGGGTCGGGCTGGCGGTCCTTCCCGAGAGCGCCGCCGCCCGCGCCGCGCAGGGGCTCGCCCTCGCGGTGGTACCCCTCGCCGACCCGTGGGCGCGGCGCGACCTGACCCTGTGCCTGCGCGACCTCGACGGGCTGCCGCCGTTCATCCGGGCCTTCGTGGCGCAGCTGCGCGGCTGAGGGCCTTCGGGCGCCCGGTCGGACGAACGCACCGCGCGGCGCCTGCGCAACGCGTCAATGTTCGCCACCCCGCAGCGTGCCCTTCCGCGGCCGGGGTCTGCATTGGGCCGCCGCTTGCGACCGGGCGTGACTGTCTTGCGACCGGGCCTGTCTGTTCCCCGCCGCGGTCCTTGCGTGATAGATCTGCCGCGTCGAGCACCGGACTCCCGGCCGCGGTGCCCCACGGTCCTCCGCCGCAGGACGCGCAGGAGCGGGCCGGAACCGGAGGTGGTGGCACGCGTGGACGACGTCGACGTCGCGGTGATCGGGGCCGGACTGGCCGGAAGCTGCCTCGCCGGCGCCCTCGCCCGCACCGGAATCCGGGTGACGCTGATCGACGCGCAGGCCGGCCGCGACGGAGCGCGGCGGGACTTCCGGGCGGAAAAGTTCGGGGCCGCCCAGATGGCGCTGTTCGAGGGGCTCGGCTTCGGTCCCGCGCTCGCGGCCTGCACCACCGCCACCGAGGAGGTCGCCGTGGTCCGCTACGGCCGGCTCACCCACCGGCAGGCGACCCGCGAATGGGGTGCCCCCTACCCCGTGCTGGTCCGTGCGGTCCGGGACGCCCTGCCCGCGGCACTGCTGCGGCCGGGCCGGGTCGCCGATCTCGCCTTCGGGCCGGCGCGCCAGGTGATCACCCTCGGCGACGGGAGCCGGCTCACGGCGCGTCTCGTCGTCCTCGCCACGGGGCTCGGGCAGGGGCTGCACGCCAAGACCGGCCTCCGCCGGCGCGTCCTCAGTCCCGGCCACTCGCTGGCGGTGGGGTTCGACATGGCGGCGCCGCGCGACCGCTTCCCGTTCGGCGCCCTCACCTACTTCTCCGAGCGGTTCGGGGGCCGCGACGCCTACCTGACCCTGTTTCCCCTCGGGGCGGTCATGCGGGCCAACCTGTTCTGCTACCGCGATCCCGGCGAGGCCTGGGTCGCGGCGCTGCGCCGGGATCCGGAGGCCACGCTGCGGGCGATGATGCCCCGCCTGCCCGCCGCCTGCCCCGAACTCGCGGTCGCCGGCCCCCTGGCGGTCCGGCCGATCGACCTCGTCCGGGTCGAAGGGGTGGAGCGTGACGGGCTGGCGGTGATCGGGGACGCCTTCCAGACCGCCTGCCCGATCCCCGGCACCGGACTCGGCAAGCTCCTCGTCGACGCGGACCGGCTCGCCCGCGTCCACGTGCCGGCCTGGCTCGCCACGCCCGGCATGGGCCGGGACAAGATCGCGGCCTTCTATGCCGACCCGGTCAAGCGGGCCAGCGACGCCCGCAGCCTGCGCGCCAGCCACTACGCCCGCGGCCTCGCGGTGGAGACCGGCGTCCTCTGGCAAGCCCGGCGCCTGCGCAACCGCATCGCCCACACGGCGATCCGCCTCGCCGAGGACGGACCCCGGGCGGCCGCGTCCCTGGTGCTCGGCCTCGCCCTGGGGCCGTAGGGCGCCGGGTGTGCGCCCTGACGCGGCGCCGTCAGCGCCAGCGCTCCTCCGTGCAGGCCAGCACGTAGACGACGTGCATGCAGCGGGCCTGGGCGGCCTGCGAGGTCGCGTCGCCCATGCAAGCCCGCATCCCGAGGGAGAGCAGGCCGCGATCGACGTCCTGATCCCGGGCGCAGGTGAAGATCGGCTGGAAGCCTTCGAATCGGCTCACCTGCCAGAAGATGACCATGACCGCGATCAAGCAGAACGCGCAGACCAGGAGCCGGTTGTCGTAGAACCAGTGCCGCCGATCGGCCTCTGCGGCGTTGCGCGCGCTCATTCCGTCACCGGGGGTGCCGACAGGATCGCGGTCTCAACCACCTCTGTTCTCCGCAGCGGATCGCCCGCGCCATCGCGCCGACGCCCTCGGTCGAGCACCCACCGGCAGGGGACCGTCAGTCGATCACCTCCACGATGCGGCGCGATCGCGGTTCGACGAGGACCGGATGGCCGTTGACGATCGTGTAGCTGTACTCCGGCAAGGCGAACTCGCGCGGGACATCGTAATACACGACACCCTCCTCGGGTAGCACGGTTCCGACCTGCACGGGACCCGCGAGGGCGAAGGACGGGCGGCGCTCGCCGAGGGCGTAGATGCGGAACCGCTCCCGCCGGTCGACGCCGAGGATGCCGTTGGCCGTGCCCACGGCCGCACCGATCGCGCCGCCGACGATCGCACCCAGGGGTCCCGCCATCTCCGCGCCGCGCGAGGCGCCCTCCTGAGCCCCGCGCTCCAACCCTTGCGCCTGGGCGATGGCGGCAAGGCCCAGCGTGGCCAGGAGCGCAAGAGGAGCCGCGATCCGCATGGGTATCGTCCCGGTTGGTGGCATGGACCTTCAGGCCTGTGCCTGAGGGCGCGGGAGCATCCCGGCCGCAGGATGATACGACGGGAAAGGCTGCCGATGGGTTGCCGTCCGGAGCCGGCACGGCGGCCGCGGGGGCCGGCTCCGGTGTCGCGCCCGTCGCCCGCGGCGTGCCGGCGCGGGTCGGCCCCTCGGGCTGCGGGCGGCGGTGCGGCATTGCCCCGGCCCGCCCATGGTTTAGCCTCCCGCTGATTCCGCCGGAGGGGACTGGGATGATGCCGATCGAGACCGTGGAGGCCGCCGGCCGCCGGAGGGGCGCCGATCTCCTGGTGGAGGTGCTGCGCTCGGAGGGGGTGCGCTACATCTTCGGCAATCCCGGCACCACCGAACTGCCGCTCATCGACGCCCTGACCGAGGCGCCGGACATCGCCTACGTGCTCGCCCTGCAGGAGGCCACCGCCGTGGCCATGGCGGACGGCTACGCGCAAGGGGCGCGGCGGCCCGCCTTCCTCAACCTGCACACGGCGGGCGGCCTCGGCCACGCCATGGGCGGGCTGGTGAATTCCCAGGTCTCGGGCACGCCGCTGGTGGTCACCGCCGGGCAGCAGGATCTCCGCCACGCGCTGACCGACCCGCTGCTGATGGGCGACCTCGTGGCCATCGCCGACCCGGTGATGAAGTGGGCGCGCGAGGTGACGAGCCCGGATCAGATCCCGATCCTGCTCCGCCGGGCCTTCCACGATGCAGGGGCCGCCCCCTCCGGCCCGGTCTTCCTGTCCCTGCCCATGGACGTGATGGAGGCGATGAGCGCGGTCCCCGCGGGCGAGACCTCCACCATCGACCAGCGGGCGGTGGCGGGCTCCCTGGACCGGCTGGCGGAGGCGCTCGCCGCCATCGCGCCGGGCCGCCTCGCCCTGATCGCCGGCGACGAGATCGACGCCTCGGACGCCTCGGCCCAGATGGTGGCGCTCGCCGACCTGCTGGCGGCGCCGGTCTACGGCTCGTCCTGGCCGGCCCACATCCCCTTCCCGACCGCGCATCCCCTCTGGGCCGGCAACCTGCCGACCCGGGCCGACGCCATCGCCGACATTCTCGGGCGCTACGACGCGGTGTTCGCGCTCGGCGGCAAGTCGCTGATCACCGTGCTCTACTCGGAGGTCTCGGCGGTGCCGCCGGGGGTGCAGGTCTTCCAGCTCTCGGCGGACGTGCGCGACCTCGGGCGCACCTACGCCACCAGCCTGTCGACGGTGGGCGACATCCGCGCCTCGCTGGACGCCCTGCTGCCGCTGCTCGGCCCCCGCCTCGCCGACCGGGCCGAGGCCTTCGCGCGGCTGCGCGGCGCAGCCGTGACCGCCCGGGCCGAGCGGCGGGCGAAGCTCGCCGCCGCGGCGGACGCGGCCTTCGCGGATCCGGTGATCGCGCCCCTGGTCGCCGCCCGGGAGGTGGCCCGCGCGGTCGGGGCCGAGACCACCATCGTGGACGAGGCGCCCGCGACGCTCACCCACCTGCGCACCTTCCTCGACAGCCCCTCGGCACATCAATACGCGGCGATGCGCGGCGGCGTGCTGGGCTGGGGCATGCCGGCCGCGGTGGGCTTTTCCTTGGGACTCGACCGGGCGCCCGTGGTCTGCGTCGTGGGCGACGGGGCCGCCCTCTACTCGCCGCAGGCGCTCTGGACCGCTGCGCATGAAAAGCTGCCGGTCACCTTCGTGGTGATCAACAACGCCGAGTACAACATCCTCAAGACCTTCATGAGGGGCCAGGCGCACTACGCCTCGGTGCGCGCCAACCGCTTCATCGCCATGGACCTCACCGACCCGCGGATCGATTTTTTGGCGCTCGCCGCCTCGATGGGGGTCCCGGCGCGGCGGGTGACGGCCGCGGCCGACATCGCCCCGGCGATCGAGGCCGGGATCCGTTCGGGCGGGGCCAACCTGGTCGAGGTGGTGGTGCGGGCGACGTGAGGGAACGCCCCTCCGCCGGCCGCCGAGGGGCGCGGCCCTGAGGGCCGTCGCGGCGTTCGGACACAGCGGCCGCCGAGGAACACGAACGTCCGGTCCGGGCTCCCCTAGGGATCGGTTTGACCGGGCGGGATCTCAGCCATGTGGTACCTCTACGGTTTCGCGCTGCTGGCCGGCGTGGCCAACGCCGTCCAGGCCGGACAGAACGGGACGCTGTCGAAGGGGCTGGCCGAATCGCTGTCCGCCGGCCTCGTGGTCGCCGCCGGGACGGCGACCTGCATCCTCGCGGTCGGGCTCCTCTCCGGGAAGCTCGCTTGGCCGACGGCCGCGCAAGCCCTCGCCATGCCCTGGTGGGCCTGGTTCGGCGGGGTCCTGGGTGGAGGCATCATCCTGGCGCAGTTCGTCGTGGCCCGCCAGATCGGGGCCGCCCCGTTCCTGGGCCTCCTCGTCACGGCCGGGGTCGCCACATCGATCGTGCTGGACAATTTCGGCTGGGTCGGCTTCGAGCGCCACCCCGCCAGTCTCTGGCGCATCCTCGGCGGGGTGCTGATGATCGCCGGTGTCGCCCTCGTCGCGCTCTTCTAGGATCGAAGCCGCTCCCGCGGGCCGGTCACGCCGACCGGCCTCGCGGGCTCACGCCAGCCCCGGCACCGGCACCCCGAAGGCCGCCGCCAGCAGCACCGCGTTGAGCGCGAGCACCAGGGCGGCCCCCGCCACGGCGGCCGCCTGGGTGAGCGGCCCGTTGGCGAAGGGTCCCATCACGCTCCGGCGCCGGGTGAACACCACCAGAGCCACCATGGGCACCGGCAGGGCGAGGGACAGCACCACCTGCGACAGGACCAGCGCCCGGGTCGGGTCGACTCCGATCGCCACCACCACGAAGGCCGGCAGCATGGTCACGAGCCGCCGGACGAGGAGCGGGATGCGCCAGCCGGTGAAGCCCTGCATCACCAGCTGCCCGGCGAGGGTCCCAACCACCGAGGACGAGATCCCGGAGGCGAGCAGCGACACCAGGAAGGCCGCCCCGGCCGCCGGGCCGAGGAGCGGCGTCAGGGTGCGGTAGGCCTCGCCGATCTCGGCGACCCCGCTGTGGCCGGCATGGAAGGCCGCCGCCGCCATGATCACCATCGCGATGTTGACGAGGCCCGCCAGCAGCAGCGCCACCACCACCTCGCGGTTCGAGTAGCGCACCAGCAGGCGCCGGTCGGCCTCGGTCCGGGGACTGCCCCGCCCCTGGGTCAGGCCGGAATGCAGGAACAGCGCGTGCGGCATGACGGTGGCGCCGATGATCCCCACCGCGATGGTCAGCGCCTCCGCGTCCGGGATTCGCGGTGTGACGAGGCCCTTGGCGGCCTCGCCCCAGGCCACCGGGGCGATCAGCAGCTCGACTGCGTAACAGAGGCCGATCGTGCCCACCATCGCGCCGATGGCGATCTCCAGGGGCCGGAAGCCCTCGTGCTCCAGGAGCAGGATCGCGTAGGTCACAATGGCGGTGACCGCCATGCCGGCCATGAGCGGCATGCCGGTGAGCAGCGACAGGCCGATGGCGCCGCCGAGGAATTCCGCGAGGTCGGTGGCCATCGCGGCGACCTCGCTGATGCCCCAGAGGCCGAGGCGCACCGGGCGCGTCGTCGCGTCCCGGCAATGCTCGGCGAGGTTCTTGCCGGTCACAATCCCGAGCTTGGCCGACAGCGCCTGGAACAGCATCGCCGTCAGGTTGGCGAGCAGCACCACCCAGAGCAGCCCGTAGCCGTAGCGGGCGCCGGCCTGGATGTTGGTGGCGAAGTTGCCCGGGTCCATGTAGGCGATCGACGCCGTCACGGCGGGGCCTGCAAACAGCAGGAACCGGCCTCGTCCGCCCCTCCGCCCGTCGAGGACGTCGCGGATGGCGTCCTCCGTCCGCCGGCTCATCGCCCCGGGCGCGGCGCTCCCCGGGACCGTCGCGGCGTTCGGCGCCACCATGCTCAGCGTCTCCTCAAAGATATAGCCCGAGCTATATTCAGGGCATCGCCCGCCGGATTCAAGGGGGTGGCGCGGACCGTACGGGACTCCCCTCCCAGGGGTGGACTTTGCTAGAGAGGGGCGGGGCGGCGTGTGCGTGCCGAGGGGGAGAGCCGATGCAGGAACCGTCCGAGCAGGGCTCGCCCGAGACCGTGCTGGTCGATCCCGAGCGCCACGTGGAGAGCTTCCGCCAGGCCCGCGAGGCGCGGCGCTCCGAGCTGGTCGAGGATTACGTCGAGCTGATCGACGACCTGATCGGCGACGGCGGCGAGGCGCGGCAGGTGGATATCGCGGCCCGCCTCGGCGTGGCGCAGCCGACCGTCGCCAAGATGCTCAAGCGCCTGTGCGAGGACGGCTTCGTCCAGCAGCGGCCGTATCGCGGCGTGTTCCTGACCGAGGCGGGGCGCCAGCTCGCCGCCCAGGCGCGGGAGCGCCACCGGATCGTCGAGCGCTTCCTGTGCGCGCTGGGGGTGAGCCCCGAGACGGCCCGGCGCGACGCCGAGGGGATCGAGCACCATGTCAGCGCCGAGACCCTGGCGGCGTTCCGCGCCTTCGCGGAGCGGCACGGGGGGGCGTGAGGCGCCCGTCCGACCGACCTCCCGTCATCGCGCGCGCAGCGAAGCGACCCAGCGCGGCCACCGCGATCAGCGCCGCGCAACGGGTATTGCGTCGCTCGGCTCGCAGAGGCGGGCTGTCGGCGTCGCCCGTCCTGCCCTCACACCGTCGGCGCCGGCACCTTCTGGCGCAGGCCCATGATCACCGCCCGGAGCATCTCGGCGCCCGCCTCGCCGGCATCCGGCAGGAGGCCGGTGCGGGAGGCGTAGATCCGCTCGTGCACGAAGGCGAGCTTGGCGATCACCGTCGGGGTCAGCTTGAACGGGTAGAGCGCCGGCTGGCCCATGCTGTGGGAGAGCGAATTGATCGCGTAGGTCAGCGGCAGCCACGCCGCGATCAGCCGGTCGAGATCCAGGGTGTTGTAGGGGTCGAAGTCGATCACGGTCGGCGCGGCCTGCCCGTGGCGCAGGCGCGGGCGCACGTGCAGCTCGAAGGTCGAGGCGGTCTCCACCGTGTCGACGATGTGCAGGTAATGCGCGAAGGTCTCGGCGAAGTCCTCCCACGGATGGGCCGTGGCGTAGGCCGAGACGTAGGCCTCGCCCCAGTCGGCGGGCGCACCCCGCGCGTAATGGGCCTGCAGGGCCTGGACGTAGTTCAGGCGCTCGTCGCCGAACAGCGCCCGGAACGAGTCCATGGTGGGGCTGTTCATCACCAGCAGGTACCAGAAGTAATGCCCGATCTCGTGCCGGAAATGGCCGAGCAGGGTGCGGTAATGCTCGCCGAACAGGATCCGGCGGCGCTCCCGCTCGACGTCGTCGGCCTCGGCGATGTTCATGGTGATCAGGCCGTTGATGTGGCCCGTGAGCACCGGCACGCCCCCGGAAAAGCTCTCGGAGGGATCGACCAGGAAATCGAAGGCCAGCCCGTCCGTGTACTGGGCGCGGGTGGCCAGCGGCAGCTCCAGGCGCAGCAGCGAGTAGAACAGCCGGTGCTTGGCCGCCTCGATCTGCCGCCAGCGGGCGAGGTTCCAGGGCTGCGACAGGTCCGGCACCACGCGGTTGTGGCGGCAGGCGGTGCAGTAGATGTCCGGGCTGTCCTCCGGCACCAGCCAGTTGCAGGCTTCCGAGAGGGCGTTGTTGCACAGGCGGTAGCGCTGGCCGGGATCCGCGTAGGCGTGGAAGACCTGCGCCCCGCCCATCCGCGGATGGGCCGAGAGACCCTGCGGCTCCAGGGCCGAGACCTCGTGGACCGCGCAGGTATAGCCCAGCTGCCGCGCGCAGCTCTCGCAGCCGGTCGCCTCGAAGGTGACCGGCTGGTCGCAGGCTTGGCACTGGAAGATCTTCATCGTGCGGTCCCGGGCCGGCGGCCGACCCATCTGGCGATCAAGCGGGGCCGGGCGGCAAAGTTCCTGCCATACGCCCGACGGGCGCGCGCCGCCGCACGAAAATTGCTTGTGGCCCGATCTGTGTCGCATAACCGCGCGGTGGGGGCCGACGTTCGACCTGCCGCGATGTCCGGTACCGGCTACGAGGCCGCATTCGATCCTTCAGACGGAGCCATCGTGTCGATCAAAGCCGCCCTGCACCACGTCACGCATTACCGCTACGACCGGCCGATCAGCCTCGGCCCCCAGGTGATCCGCCTGCGTCCGGCCCCGCATGCGCGCACCAAGGTGCCGGCCTACGCGCTCACGGTGACGCCGGCCAACCACTTCCTGAACTGGCAGCAGGATCCGAGCGGCAACTGGCTCGCCCGCCTCGTCTTCCCGGAGAAGACCGACGAGTTGAAGATCGAGGTCGACCTCACCGCCGACATGGCGGTGATCAACCCGTTCGATTTCTTCGTCGAGGATTACGCCCAGACCCACCCCTTCGCGTACGACCCGGACCTCGCGGAGGAACTGGCCCCCTACCGGGCGCCGGTCGACGCGGATTGTCCGGAGATGGAGGCGCTGCTCGCGCGCCTTCCGGACGAACCCAGTACCGTGCAGTTCCTGGTGGCGCTGAACGCCCAGATCGCCCGGGAGACCGCCTACGGCGTGCGCCTGGAGCCCGGCGTCCAGACGCCCGCCGAGACCCTTCGGCTCAAGAGTGGTTCCTGCCGCGACTCGGCGTGGCTGCTCGTGCAGGTGCTGCGCCGGATCGGGTTCGCCGCCCGGTTCGTCTCCGGCTACCTGATCCAGCTCGTGCCCGACACCACCGCGGTCGACGGCCCCGCCGGGACCGCGTCGGACTTCACCGACCTGCATGCCTGGGCCGAGGTCTACCTGCCGGGCGCCGGCTGGATCGGCATGGACGCGACCTCGGGTCTGCTCACCGGCGAGGGCCACATCCCGCTGGCCGCGACGCCGCATTACCGTTCGGCCGCGCCGATCTCGGGGGCGATGGAGCCCGCCGAGACCACCTTCGATTTCGGGATGAGCATCACCCGCGTCGCCGAGACGCCGCGGATCACCAAGCCGTTCTCGGAGGCGGTCTGGGCGTCCATGGACGCGCTGGGCGAGCGGGTCGACGCCGACCTCGCCGCGCAGGACGTGCGGCTCACCATGGGCGGCGAGCCGACCTTCGTGTCGGTGGACGATTTCGAATCGCCCGAGTGGAACATCGCCGCCGTCGGCCCGACCAAGCGCGGCCTCGCCGACCAGCTGATCCGGCGCCTGCGCGACCGGTTCGGCCCGGGGGGGCTGCTCCATTACGGCCAGGGCAAGTGGTATCCCGGCGAGAGCCTGCCCCGCTGGGCCTTCGCGCTGTACTGGCGCAAGGACGGCCAGCCGATCTGGCGGAACCCGGACCTGATCGCCCCGGAGGCCGCCCCCGGAGAGGCGGGCGCCGCGACGATCGCGCAGGCCAAGGCCCTCGCCGACACCGTGGCCCGCCGCCTCGGCCTCGTCGACTACGTCATCCCGGCCTTCGAGGACGGCGACCTCTGGGAGAAGAAGGCCGCGGACCTGCCGGTCAACGTCACGCCCGACGCGGCCCGGTCCGGCTCCGTGGAGTTCGACGCCCGGATCAGGCGGGTCTACGAGCGGGGCCTCGGGGAGCCGGCCGGCTACGTCCTGCCGCTCGCGAGCCTGCCCACCGGCACGGACGGCGATTCCGACCGGGTCTGGATCTCGGAGGCCTGGGCATTCCGCCGGGGCGACGCCTTCCTGGTCCCGGGTGACTCTCCGGTGGGCTTCCGCCTGCCCCTGTCGTCCCTGCCCTACGTGCCGCCGGAGCACTATCCCTACTATCAGCCGCAGGATCCCCTGGAGCCCCGGCCGCCCCTCCCCGACGGGCATCCCGGCGCGGCCACCGTCAACGGCTCCGGCATCACCGGCGTGGCGGTGCGCACGGCCCTGTCGATCGAGCCCCGGGACGGCGTGGTGCGGGTGTTCATGCCGCCGGTGCAGCGCGTGGACGAGTATCTCGAACTCGCCGGCCATCTCGAGGCCGCGGCCGCGGCCCTGAGCCTGCCGATCCACCTCGAGGGCTACGAGCCGCCCTACGACCCGCGCATCGGCGTGATCAAGGTCACCCCCGATCCGGGCGTGATCGAGGTGAACGTCCACCCGGCCGCCTCCTGGCGGGAGGCGGTCGCCATCACCACCGACTTGTACGCCGATGCGCGGCAAACCCGGCTCGGCGCGGAAAAATTCATGACCGACGGGCGCCACACCGGCACCGGCGGCGGCAACCACGTGGTCATGGGCGGCGTCACGCCGGACGATTCGCCGTTCCTGCGCCGGCCCGACCTCCTCAAGAGCCTCGTGCTCTACTGGCAGCGCCATCCGGCGCTCTCGTACCTGTTCTCCGGCCTCTACATCGGACCCACGAGCCAGGCCCCGCGCATGGACGAGGCCCGCCACGACGGGCTCTACGAACTGGAGATCGCGCTGGCCCAGATCCCGGCCCCGGACGCGCCCAACATCCCGCGCTGGCTCGTCGACCGGGTGTTCCGCAACATCCTCGTGGACGTCACGGGCAACACCCACCGGTCCGAGATCTGCATCGACAAGCTCTACTCCCCGGACGGGCCCACCGGGCGCCTCGGCCTCCTGGAGTTCCGGGCCTTCGAGATGCCGCCGGACGCGCGGATGAGCCTCGCCCAGCAGCTGCTGCTGCGCGCCCTCGTGGCGTGGCTCTGGCGGGAGCCGCAGACCGGGGGCTGTGTCCGCTGGGGCACGAACCTCCACGATCGGTTCATGCTGCCGCATTTCCTCTGGTCCGACTTCCTCTCGGTGCTGGAGGATCTCCGGGCGGCGGGGTACGCTTTCGATCCGGTCGCCTTCGAGGCGCAGGCCCTGTTCCGGTTCCCGGTCTTCGGCACGGTCGAGCAGGGCGGGGTCCGGATGGAGCTGCGCCAGGCGCTGGAGCCCTGGCACGTCATGGGCGAGGAAGGGACCAGCGGGGGCACCGTGCGCTTCGTCGACAGCTCGGTCGAGCGGCTGCAGGTCAAGGTCGAGGGCTTCGTGCCCGAGCGGCACGTCATCGCCTGCAACGGCCGCCGCCTGCCCATGACCGGAACCGGCCGGGGCGGCGAGGCCGTGGCGGGGCTGCGCTTCAAGGCGTGGCAGCCGGCTTCCTCCCTGCACCCGACCATCCCCGCCCACTCGCCGCTCACCTTCGACATCCTCGATGCCTGGAGCGGGCGGTCGCTGGGCGGCTGCCGCTACCACGTCGCCCATCCGGGCGGCCGCAACTACGAGACCCATCCGGTCAACGCCTACGAGGCGGAGGGGCGCCGCCTCGCCCGGTTCCAGCCGAACGGCCACACCCCCGGCCGGATCGACATGCCGCCTCCGGAACCGAGCGCCGAGTTCCCCCTCACCCTCGACCTGCGGACGCCGGCCCCGCAATGACCGGAACCCCGTGATGGACGCCGCGCTCGCGGCCAGCACCGCCCGCGGAGAGCCCGCGGAGAGCCCGCAGGCGCGCGTCGCGCGCTGGGTCGCGGGCTATCGCCCCGAACCCGGCCGGCCGGACGAGTTCCTGGGCTCCGACGGCCAGCCCCGGGGGGCGTGGCCGCGCCTGCTCGACCGTCTCGGCGCCCTCACCGAGCCGGAGATCACGGCCCGCTTCGTCGCGGCGGAGCGACACATCCGGGACGCCGGCATCTCCTTCCGCATCGCCGGCGACCAGCGCGAGCATCCCTGGCCGCTCGGCTGCCTGCCCCTGGTGATCCAGGGGGCCGAGTGGGCGGCGCTCAGCGCCGGGATCGTCCAGCGCGCGGAGCTGATGGAGGCGATCCTCGCCGACGTCTACGGGGACGGGCGGCTGGTCGCCGAGGGGCTCCTGCCCGCCGCGATCGTGGCCGGCACGCCGGAGTTCCTGCATCCGCTCCACGGCGTCGCCCCCCCGGGCGGCCACTACCTCAAGCTCTACGCCGCCGATCTCGGCCGGGGCTCGGACGGGCGCTGGCAGGTTCTGGCTGACCGGACCCAGGCGCCCTCGGGGCTCGGCTGGGCGCTGGAGAACCGCATGGTCCTGGCCCGGACCTTCCCGGACTTCTTCCAGGACCTCCACGTCGAGCGCCTGCCGGCCTTCTTCCAGGCGTTCCGCGACGGGCTGGCCCTGGGGGCGGAGCGGGTCGACCCGCGGATCTGCCTGCTGACCTCCGGCCCCTACAGCAGCACCTATGTCGAGCAGGCGGCGCTGGCCCGCTATCTCGGCCTGATGCTGGTGGAGGGGGACGACCTCGTCATGCGCGACGGCCGCCTGCACGTGCGCACCGTCGCGGGGCTGAAGCGGGCCGACGCCCTGTGGCGGCGGATCGACGCCGACTTCCTCGACCCTCTGGAACTGAACCCGGCCTCGCGGCTCGGCGTGCCGGGCATCCTCGACGCCCTGCGCAACGGCTCCCTGGTGATGGCCAACATGCCGGGTTCGGGCCTCGTCGAATCGGCGGCGCTCGCCCCCTACCTCGACGGCATCGCCCGCAGGGTGCTCGGCGAGCCCCTGCGGCTCGGCCATCCGCGCACGTGGTGGTGCGGCGACCTGGAGGGCCTCGCCCATGCCCAGGCCAACCTCGACAGCCTGACCCTGCGCCCGGCCGCCACGCCCCAGCGCGGGGCGGGGCGCGACGCGATCCTGGCGGGGCCGGTCTTGGCGGCCGAGCGCGCGCGGGTCGTGGCGGCCCTGCGCGACCGGCCCTTCGACTACGTCGCCCAGGAGGCGGCGCCGCTCTCGACCATGCCGGGCTGGGAGCGCGGCGAGGCCGGCCTCTCCCTGGTGCCACGCCCCTTCGCGGTCCGCGTCTTCGCCACCCGGACGCCCCTCGGCTGGCAGGTCATGCCCGGCGGCTTCTGCCGCGTCTCGGAGCGCGAGGACGTCGACCCGATCGAGCTGCGGCTCGGCATCCGCTCCGCCGATGTCTGGGTCCTGTCGGAGAAGCCTGTCGCCGCGCCCCTGATCGGCTTGCACGCGGCCCCGCGGGTGCGCCGGGTCGGCGGCCACCTCCCCGCCCGGGCGGCCGACGGCCTGTTCTGGCTCGGCCGCTACCTCGAGCGCAGCGAGGCGGTGATCCGGCTGGTGCTCGCTCATCTGCGCAGCATCGGGGACGCGGTCGGGGCCGACATCTCGGGCGCCCTCGACACGCCGGCGGCCCTGGCGCTGCGCGCCCTCCTGCACGAGTGGGGCGCCACCGGCGCAGCCGACCTGCCCACCGCCCGCCTCGCCCAGGAGGCGCTTTCCGGGCGCGAGCGGCCGGGTTCGGCCCGCGCGCACATCATCGCGGCGCGCCGCAACGCCGCCGCCCTGCGCGCCCGCCTCTCCGGCGAGGCCTGGCGCGTCCTGGCCGACCTGAACGAACTCCTGTCCCTCGATCCCGAGCGGGCGCTGACCGAGTCGCAGCTCGCGGGCCGGGCCGAGCGGGCGCTGAGCCATCTCGCGGCCCTCGCGGGCCTGACCCACGAGAACATGAGCCGCGCCGAGGGCTGGCACTTCATCGAACTCGGCCGGCGCATCGAGCGGGCGATCAACACCGGCGCCTTCGCCCTGGCCTTCGCCAACGACGAGGCGACCCCGGGCTGCCTCGGGGTGATGCTGTCGCTCTGCGACTCGCAGATCAGCTACGGCCGTCGCTACCTGCAGGGGGCGGCCCTCGACCCGGTCCGCGACATGGTCCTGCTCGATCCCTACAATCCCCGCTCGATCGCCTTCCAGGCGGAGGCGATCGCCCGGCACCTTGCCGACCTGCCGGCGCTGGCCGCCGACGGCATTCCCGAGCCCCATTGCCGCCTCGCCACCCGGATCCTGTCGGATCTGCGCAGCGGCGAGGCCGCGGATTTCGACGCCGTGCGCCTCACCGCGCTCGCGACCGACCTGGAGCGGCTCGCCGACGGCATCGCGGCCCGCTACTTCCCCACCGGGCCGAACGCGCTGCGCCCCGAGAAGCTGATGGGGCTGGCTTGATGCTGTGTGTCCTTGACGCTCCCGCCTCGAGGACGATCCGCAGCCTGGGCTGCGGCGCGCCTGCGCTCTTGCCGGCGACCGCGGGCGACGGGCGGGCGCCGGGATGATCTACACGCTGCGCCACCGCACCACCTACCGCTACGGCAAGCCGGTGCACTTCGCCCGCTGCACCCTGCGGCTCAAGCCGCAGGATGGCGAGGGCCAGAGCGTGCTGGCGAGCGCCGTGACGATCGACCCGAGCCCGGCCACCGCCGTGATCCGGCGCGACTACTTCGGGATCGACGCGCTGGCGATCACCTTGGAGACCCCCCACACCACCTTCAGCGTCGAGGCGCTCTCCACCGTGCGCGTCGAGCGCCAGGCCCCGCCGCCGCCGGAATCCGGGATGCCTTGGGAGCGGGTCCGCGACGCCGTGGTGGCCGGGCGCGACCTCGGCGGGCGGGCGCCGGTGCACTTCCTGTACCCGAGCGGCCGGGTGCCGCTGCTGCCCGCCGTCACCGACTACGCCAGGGCGAGCTTCGCGCCGGGCCGGGGCGCCTACGGGGCGGCCCACGACCTGATGCTGCGCATCGGCCAGGATTTCCGGTTCGATTCCAAGGCCACCACCGTCTACACGCCCCTCGCCGAGTCCTTCGCCCTGCGGGCCGGGGTCTGCCAGGATTTCGCCCACGTGATGATCGCGGGCTTGCGCGGCATGGGGCTGCCGGCGGCCTATGTCAGCGGCTACCTGCGCACCGTGCCGCCGCCGGGCCGTCCGCGCCTGCGCGGGGCGGATGCGAGCCACGCCTGGGTGGCGGTCTGGTGCGGCGACGGCTGGCGCGGCCTCGACCCGACCAACGGCGTCGCGGTGCGCGACGACCACATCGTGGTGGCCCGCGGCCGCGACTACGGCGACGTGGCGCCCGTGGACGGCATCGTCAGCGGCTCGGGCAAGCAGCGCCTCAAGGTCGAGGTCGACGTCATCCCCGACACCGAGACGCAGGACCTCGCGCTGGTGGGGTGAGGCGGCGTCGGCCCATCGCCTGCCGCTGTCGCGCTGCCCCGGGAGGCTTCGCGGCGCTCGCCAGGACGGCGGTGTCCGGGTCCCCACGCACCGCGTCTTGACGTCCGCCATTCCAAGTCCCTATTTGTTACATGTAACAGAAATCGAGACGGCGATGTCCAACCCTGTCGCCGAGCGCGTTCGGAAGCGTCGGGACGCTCTCCGCGCCGCCGGGCTCCGACCTGTGCAGATCTGGGTTCCGGACACGAGCCGGCCGGGCTTCGTCGAGGAATGCCGGCGCCAGGCGCTGCTGGTGGCCGAGGCCGATGCGGCCGATCGCGAACTGCATGCCTTCCTCGATGCCGCTCTCACCGATCTCGACGATCCGGCCGAGCCGTGACGCGCGGCGATCTCGTCACCGTCGCGAGGGCGGGCGATTTCGGAAAGCCGCGGCCGGCGCTCGTGATCCAGTCCGACGCCTTCGCCCAGACCGGCACGGTGACGGTCCTCCTGCTCTCGTCGACGCTGGTGGACGCGCCGCTGATCCGGCCGACTCTGCAGCCGACATCTCAGAACGGCCTGAACAAGCCGTCCCAAGTGCAGATCGACAAGGCCATGTCGGTGAGGCGGGAGAAGGTCGGCCCGCCGATCGGGCGCCTCGACGACGCGACCCTGCTGGCCGTGACGCGGTCCCTCGCGCTGTTCCTCGGTCTCGCGTAGCGCCGGCAGGCGGGCCGGCCCTCACCACATCGTCTTGGCCGCCCGCTCCGGCCACTGCGCGTTGTAGCTTTGGCCGCCGACCTCGCCCGCGGTCAGCGCCGCCAGGATCGCCCCCGGCGTCGGCAGGGTCGCCGGGTCGACGCGGGCTTCCGGATCCCACAGCCCGGCCCGGATGATCGCCCGCGCGCACTGGAAGTAGATCTCCGCGACCGTGATCACGAGGGCGGTGCGCGGCGCGTGGCCGTCGACCCGGAACGTGGCGAGGAGATCCGGATCGGCCGAGATCACCGCTCGCCCGTTCACCCGCAGCGTCGTCCCCGAGCCCGGGATCAGGAACAGCAGCGCCACCCGCGGGTCGCGCACGATGTTGCGGAGCGAGTCGATCCGGTTGTTGCCCCGCCGGTCGGGCAGGATCAGCGTGCGCGGATCGGCGACCCGCGCGAAGCCCGGCTGATCCCCGCGGGGACTGCAATCGAGGCCTTCGGGGCCGCTCGTCGCCAGCACCGCGAAGGGCGAGGCCGCGATCAGCGCCGCGTAATCCGGCGTGACCGAGGCCGCCACCTTCACCGTGGAGGCGGACGCCGGGGGCGTGCTGTAGAGCGCCTCCAGCGCGGCGAGATCGTCAACGATCATGGCGCCCTCACGCGACCGGGGATGCGACCTTGGCGTTGCCGGCCACGAAGGCTTCGTGCTCGGCCACCAGGGCGCCCGACAGGGCCGCGCCGATCAGGCTCCGGGTCTCCGCCACGCCGTAGAGCGCCACGAAGGAGCCGAAGCGGGGTCCCCGCGCCTCGCCGAACAGCACGTTGTAGAGGCTCGTGAACCACGCCTGCGACACGCCAGGCCGCCCGTCCGGGCTCTTGGCCTTGCCGGACGTGTCGGGGAAGTGGCGCCGCCCGACCTCGTAGACCGCCGCCTGCAGGGCCTCCGGGTCGGTGGAGCCGGCATGCTCCTCGAGGGTCTCGGACAGGTCCTCCAGGGCGGCCCGCTCCTCGGGGGTCGGCGCCCGGTAGGTCTTGGCCGGCCGCACGAAGTCCGAGAAGTAGGTCAGGGCGTGCTTCACCAGCCGGTCGAGGCCCGGATGGGTCTCCGGCCCGGTCTGCGGCGCGTAGCGGCGGATGAAGCCCCACAGCACCGCCGGATCCTCGGTGTTGGCCACCGCGGCGAGGTTGAGCAGCATCGCGAAGGTCAGGCTCGCGCCCTCGACCCGCTCCGGCACCGGCGGGTTGCCGGCATGGAGGTGCCAGACCGGGTTGCCGAGCCGCAGCTTCGCGTCCTGGCCGGCATAGCGGTCGAGGAAGCCGATATACTCGTCCACGTGCCGGGGGATCACGTCGAAGAACAGGCGCTTGGCCTCGCGGGGCTTGTTGTACATGAACAGGGCGAGCGAGTCCGGCGTGCCGTACTTGAGCCAATCGTCGATGGTCAGGCCGTTGCCCTTCGACTTCGAGATCTTCTGTCCCTTCTCGTCGAGGAACAGCTCGTAGTTGAAACCCTCCGGCGGCTCGCCGCCGAGCGCCCGGGCGATCTTGGCCGAGAGCTTGACCGAATCGATCAGGTCCTTGCCGGCCATCTCGTAATCGACACCGAGCGCCACCCAGCGCATCGCCCAGTCGGGCTTCCACTGCAGCTTGGCGTGGCCACCGGTCACCGGGGTCTCGTAGCGCTCGCCCGTCGCGGGATCGCGCCACACGATCGTGCCGCTCTCCGCCTTCACCTCGTCGATCGGCACCTGCATGACGTGGCCGGTGACCGGGTGGAGCGGCAGGAACGGCGAGTAGCTCGCCGAGCGCTCGGCCCGCAGCGACGGCAGCATGATCTCCATCACGGAATCGTAGCGCTCCAGCACGCGCAGCAGCGTCGCGTCGAACACCCCCGCGCGGTAGCACTCGGTCGCCGAGCGGAACTCGTAAGCGAACCCGAAGGCGTCGAGGAAGCGGCGCAACTCGGCGTTGTTGTGCGCCCCGAAGCTGTCATGGGTGCCGAACGGGTCGGGCACGCGGGTGAGCGGCTGGTTGAGATGGTCGGCCARCATCGCGCGGTTCGGCACGTTGTCCGGGACCTTGCGCAGCCCGTCCATGTCGTCCGAGAAGGCGATCAGCCGGGTCGGCACGGCGTCGCGGGTGAGCACCCGGAAGGCGTGGCGCACCATGGAGGTGCGGGCGACCTCGCCGAACGTGCCGATATGCGGCAGGCCCGAGGGGCCGTAGCCGGTCTCGAACAGCACCTCGGTCTTGCCGGATTTCTCCATCCGCGCCAAGAGCTTGCGCGCCTCCTCGAAGGGCCAGGCGGCGGCGGTGGCGGCGGCCGCGATCACGTCGGCGTCGAGGGTCAGGGCTGGGGGAGCGGCTGGCATGTCTTCGGGGATGCGTGTTTGGGAGGGCGCACCCTAGAGCGGTTCGCGCCGGAGCGGAACGCCCGGTGGTGCATTGCGGGGTTCCATCGCCGGCCCGCGCGTGAGGCCTGTGACAGCGCACCTCGTCTCGGCTTGGCAGACGCACGCCTGATCCGCTCGGCTTCCTGATCGTGCCAGGACGAGTCCCGAATTTCGGATCTCCGAATCTCGCCCTCATCCTGAGGTGCCGCCGCGCAGCGGAGGCTTCGAAGGAGCCATCCAGAGACCGCTGCGCTGGCTGGAGCTCTCCTTCGAGGCCGTTGCGCGGCACCTCAGGATGAGGGCGAGGATGGGAAGTCCCGAGTCAAACAGGCTCTTGGAGCCGATCCTTGGCCCAGACGGCGCGGATCTCCGCCTCGGTCGCGTAATCGCCGCGGGCTTCGGATTCGTCGACCTCCGCCTCTTCCTCTGGGGTGAACCGGTAGACCGAGCCCTCTTCGCCCACGAAGGCCGGCATGAGGCGGGCGATCGCGTCCTGAAGGTCCGGGGACAGGTCGCGCGCCTTCGCCACGGCCTTCTCGCGCAGATCCGTCAGGTTGCAATCCGGCAACCGAAGCCCGGCGGGCAGGATTCCCGATTCCCGCGGGCGATGAAAGCCCTCAGAACGGGCTCACCGGGAAGAACCGCAGGTACAGCTCGGTGTACCGGCCGTCGTCCCAGACCCGCTGGAGCGCGTCGTCCAGCGCCCGGGACAGGGCCGCGTCCTCCTGGCGGGTGATCAGGCCGATCCCCTCCCCGAAATAGCGGTTCTCCAGGTAGTCGCCGCCGATCAGCGCGCAGCAGTTTTCCGCGTCCTGGCCACCGACATAGAGGGCGAGGTTGAGGCCGTCGGCGAACAGGTAGTCGATCTCGCCGCGCTTGAGCGCGCCCTCGGCCGCCGCGAGGTCGGTGAAGTCCTTGCCTACGGCCTTGGGGAAGAAAGCTTTCAGGTAGGCCGCATGGGCGCTGTTGCCGATCACCCCGACGCTGCGGCCGGCCAGCGCCGCCGCCGAGGGGACCGGCAGGCCCTTGTCGGTCCGGGCCGCGAAGCGTGCCGGCCAGCGGAAATACGGCCGCGTCGCCAGGAATTTCTGCCGCAGGGCTGCGGTCAGGGGGATCGCGGCCGCGACCACGTCGCCCTGCTTGCCGTCGAGGGCATCGAGCAGGGTGTCGAAGCGGCGCGCCTGCACCGTGCAGGGGATCGACAGCTTCTCGCAGACGGCCCGGGCGAGTTCGACCACGAAGCCGGTGGGGTTGCCGTCCGGTCCGGCGAAGTGCAGCGGCGGGAACTCGTCGTCGGTGAGGAAGCGGACGGCCCGGCCGGTCTGGGGCGCCTCGACCCGCTCACCCCGGCTGCGCGGGTTCCAGAAGTCCGGCACCGTGACGACGGGGGTGTCGACCGGCTGGGCGGCGGGAGCCTGAGCCTCCGGGGGCGCCGCCGCGCTGGCGACCCGTGGACCGCCACAGAGCAACGCAGCGATCACCGCGGCCGCGGCCCAGGATGGGATGGCGGTCCTATCGCCTCTTGACGACGGGGAAGGGGTGGTGCTCCTCTCGGAGCGCGGGGGCGGGGACTGGCTCACCCCCCTCCTCTATCACGTCCTGGGGCCGCCGGGGGAGCGCGCGGCGTGTCGTTCCAGCGCTCGCCCGCCGAGCAGGCCGCCCTGCCACCCGAGATCGCGTTCCTGCTGGCCGAAGGGGTCGACGTCCGGCTGTTGACCCGGGCCGCCGCCGCCGCGGCCAAGGCCGGGACCGACGCGGCGACGGCGCTCCTGAATGCCGGCCTGATCGCGGAACCGGCCTATTACGCGGCCCTGGCCCGGGCGCTCGGCGCCCCCTATCTCGACGGCCCGATCCCGTTCGGCCTGGGGCTGCGCTTCCCCGACAGCCTCGTGGCCGGCCTCGCGCCCCTGGCGCCGGGGTCGGTGGCGCCCTGGGTGCAGGCGCCCCGCGGCCGGACGATCGCGGACCTCCTCGACGCCCCGCCCCGCGCCGCCGTGCCGGCGATCACCAGCCCCACCCGCCTGCGCGAGGCGGTGTTCGCCGCCATCCCCGGGCAGGTGGCGGATTACGCGGCGCACGACCTGCGGCGGCAGGCCCCCGAGCGGGCGAGCGCGCCCGAGCCCGCCCTCCGCTGGCTGCTGGTCCTCGCCCTCGCGCTCACCGCCGCCCTCTGCCTGTGCGCGGCGCTGCCGGCACCGCTCGCGCGGGCGGTGGGGGTGGTCGGCCAGATCCTGTTCCTGGCCATGGCGGGCCTCCGGATCGCGGCGCTCGCCATCGCGGCGCCGGTGGCCGCGGAGGCGCCGACGGCGCTCGCCGATGCGGACCTGCCGGTCTACACGATCCTCGTCCCCCTCCACCGCGAGGCGGCGGTGGTGCCGGACCTGCTCCGGGCGCTCTCCGCCCTCGACTATCCGGCGGCCAAGCTCGACATCAAGCTGCTGCTCGAGGCGGACGACCCGGAGACCGCCGCGGCGCTCGCCCGCGCCACCCTGCCGGCCCGGTTCGAGGTCGTGACGGTGCCGCCGGGCGGCCCGCGCACCAAGCCCCGGGCGCTCAACGCCGCCCTGCCCCTGGCCCGCGGGGACCTGCTCACGGTCTACGACGCCGAGGACGTGCCCGATCCCGGGCAATTGCGGCTGGCAGCTTCCCTGTTCGCGCGCCTGCCCGCGCGCACCGCCTGCCTCCAGGGGCGGCTCGTGATCGACAACATCGGCGATTCGCGCCTCGCCCGCGCCTTCGCCCTCGAATATGCGGGCCTGTTCGACGTGCTGAACCCGGCCTTCGCCCGATGCCGCCTGCCGGTGCCGCTCGGGGGTACCTCGATGCACCTGCGCACCGGGGTGGTGCGGGCGCTCCACAGCTGGGATGCCCACAACGTCACCGAGGATGCCGATCTCGGGCTGCGCCTCGCGCTGGCGGGCTACACGGTCGGCGACCTGCCCAGCCCCACCTTCGAGGAGGCCCCGGCCCGCCTCGGCCCCTGGCTCGCCCAGCGCACCCGCTGGCTGAAGGGCCTCCTCCAGACGAGCCTCACCCACGGGCGGCGTCCCCTCGCCAACGCGCGCCGCCTCGGCGGGCTGGAGACCCTCTGCGCCGCCGCCCTGGTGCCGGGCACCGTGGCCTCGGCCCTCGCCTACCCGGTCTGCCTCGTCGCTGCGGCCTGGTGCTTCCTGGTCCTGGAGATCCCGGCCGCCCCGGTCTTCCTGGACAACCTGTCCACGGGGCTCGCCATCACCCTGTTCGGGACGGGGCTCGCCGCCCTGGTCCTCCCGGCCCTGCTCGGCTGTGCCCGGCGCGGCTGGGGGGACCTCGCCCAGTCGGTCCCGTGGATGCCGCTCTACTTCCTGCTGGTCAGCCTGGCCGCGTGGCTGGCGCTGATCGAGCTGGTCCGCGCACCGGTCCGCTGGAACAAGACCCGCCACGGCCTCGCGCGGACCTCGCGCAGCGGGCGGCTGAACCGGTCCCGGCGCCCTGCGACGCCCGGCGACACCGGGTCCGGGGGCGGCGAAGGTGCATCCGCTTGATCTGGATCAGTCGTCCCGGCCGGCGGCCTCGCTAGCATCCGCCGCCGGCTCCCGTCCGTGGCGCGGGCGGCCCCGGCGTGTCGTCCCGCGGCGGCCCGAGCATGCCGGCCTATCACCTCCGACGCACCCTGGAGCACGCGGACGGCCGCAGCGGCCTCGCCTTCGCCAGCGACCTGCTGGAGGCGGACGACGTGGAGGCGGCGATCCGCGCCGCCCGGACCCTGTGCGGGACCGCGACCGGCATGCTCCTGACCGGGGCGGTGCTGACGGACGCGTGCGGCCGGATCCTGTGGTCGTTCTCCCTGGCGCTGGCCCGGGAGCCGCTCTGCGTCCGGCCGACGAGCTGAGCGCGGTGCAACGCCCACGGCCCGCGCGCCGTTGTCCCGCGAGGGAGATGCCATGACCACGATCGCGATCCTGATCGGCACGCAGGCGGGGGCTCGCCTGCTGGCGGCCGCGTCCGAGCGGGAGGCGGCCCTGTCGGCCGAGGCCTTCCTGCTGCGCTTGCCCGCCCGCGCCCTTCCGGCGCCCCTCTGGGTGCAATGCGCCGATCCGGCGGTCAGCGGCCGGCTGACCGGCTACCTCAACGGGCTGCAGGCCGAGCAGGTGCGCGAGCGCGACGCCCGGGTCTGAGCTCCGGTGCCCGCCCGCACCGGGCCGGCGGATTTCCCTTTGCCCCGTCATGCTCTAACGCCAGCCGCATGAGCGAGGCAGACGAGGCGGCCCGGTCCGGCGTGACCGGCGGTGAGGCGGGGGAGACCCCATCCCTGCGCAGGCTCCTGCACCTGATGGCGACGCTGCGCGATCCCGTCGGCGGCTGCCCCTGGGACGTGGCGCAGACGCCCGCCTCGATCGTGCCCTACACGATCGAGGAGGCCTACGAGGTCGCCGACGCGGTGGCGCGGGGCGACCTGCGCGACCTGCGCGACGAACTCGGCGACCTGCTCCTCCAGGTGGTGTTCCAGGCCCGCATGGCCGAGGAGCAGGGCGCCTTCGCGTTCGACGACGTGGCCCGCGCCATCGGCGACAAGCTGGTCCGGCGCCACCCCCACGTCTTCACCCCGGATGGCGCGCCCCTGCCCGCGGGCTCGCCCCTGCGCGATCCCGCGGAGGTCGAGGCCCAGTGGGCGGCGATCAAGGCGCAGGAACGGGCCGAGCGGCGGGCCGCGGCCCCCGAGCCGGACGCCGAGCCGGACCCCCAGCCGGACCACCTTGGCGGCGTCGCCCGGGCGCTGCCGGCCCTCGCCCGCGCGGAGAAGATCTCCCGCCGGGCGGCCGCCTACGGCTTCGACTGGGACGACGCCGCCCAGGTCGTCGACAAGGTCCGCGAGGAGACCGCGGAGGTCGCCGAGGCTCTGGCGGCGGGCGATCCGGAGGCCCTGTCCGAGGAGATCGGCGACCTCCTGTTCTCGGTGGCGAACCTCGCCCGGCATGCCGGGATCGACCCGGAGACCGCGCTGCGCGACGGGACCGCCAAGTTCGAGCGCCGCTTCGCCGCCATGGCGCGGCATCTCGCGGCCTCCGGGGGCGCCCTCGGCCGGTCCGACCTCGCCGCCATGGAGGCGGCGTGGCAGGCGGCCAAGCGCGACGAGGCGACGGGCCGACCGTAGGCGCGGCGATCCTCCGCGGTGCCCCGCCGCCCCGGGGGCTCGACAGCTGGACGCGGGCGGATATGTTCCGCGCATGCGCTTTGCCCTCCCCGCCCTCGCCGCCCTCGTCTTGACCGCCGCCCTGTCGCGGCCCGCCGGGGCCGAGACGATCGTCCAGGATCGGTTCGGCTGCCACAGCCAGGAGGTCACGGACCGCCTGTTCAAGCTGGTCATGGCGGGGGACGAATCGGGATTCGGCCAGCTGCTGCAGGGCAGCCTCGCCAACGGCGAGTGCCGGTCCTGGAAGCAGGGCGAGGAGGTCCGCCTGGAGAGCCGGACGATGACCTACGGCTGCCTCGCCCTGAAGGACTCGCACGACAGCTGCTACTGGACGCCCCTCAGCGCCATCGAGACGGCGCACTGACGCCTTTTGGGCGACGGTCCGGACGGATCCGGCGCCCGGAAGGGGCGCCGGATCCGTCCGTGATCAGGCGGCCTTCCGGCCCTTGCCCTTCGACCCCTCCGCATCCTCGGGATCGCCCGCGGCGTTGATCGACACGGCGATCTCGGACAGCCGCGCGTCGGTCTTCTTCTCCTCCTGCAGGGTCTCGTCCAGGAGCTTGGCGGCGTCCGCGTAGCCGAGCTGGCCGGCCCAGGTCTTCAGGGTGCCGTAGCGGGCGATCTCGTAATGCTCCACCGCCTGGGCGCAGGCGGCCAGCACCGCGTCGGCGGCGGGGCTGCCCTCGAAGTCGTCGAGATCCTCCTCCATCTCCGAGACGATGCCCTGCATCGCCTCGCAGGTCTTCGCCCGGGCGGGCTTGCCGATGATCTCGAAGACCTGCGTCAGGCGCTCCACCTGCTGGGCGCTCTCCTCGGCATGGGTCTCGAAGGCCTGGCGCAGTTCCGCGTGCTCGGCCGCCTTGGCGGATTTCTTGAGCGCTTTCACGGACTGCTTCTCGGCGTAATAGACGTCCTTCAGGGTCTCGTAGAAGGCGTCGTGCAGCGTCTTCTGCTTGGTCATGGCGGTCAGTCTCCCTTGAACGGCCGCCGTTTCTGTCCGCGGCCTCCGCACTGGGAACGCCGGTCCGGCCGCCGGTATCCGGACGATATCGCCGTCCTGGGGAGGAACCTTTCGGTGGTCAGGTCTCCTCGCCGTGCGGACGTCCGGGCCGCGGCGCGCGCCCGCGCCGGTCCGCCTGCGCAGCCCGCTGTCCGGGAGCATTGCCGGTCGCTCTGCCACTCGCCTTGCCGGTCGCCTTGGCGACGGGCGCTACCGGACGCAGGCGGTCGAGGATGGTCTCCAGGGCGCGCTCGACCGCGGCGCGGTCCGGCGGCGCGTCGGGGCGCGGCGGTCTCTGGTCCGGGTCGCGGCGCTTCGGCATGTCGTCCGCCTGTCTCGGAGCCGGGCGGCGCGGTCTTCCGGCGCGCGGAGCGGCTGACGGCCGGTGTATCGACCGTGATCCCGGGATCAAAGCCTGCCGTGATCCTCGGATCCCCGGATCCTGTGATCAAGGTTCCCGGATGGTTGCTGGCGGCGCCGTCGGCAGAGCCGGGCCGGGCTGCCGTGGACCCTCGGAGATCTTGCCCGCAGTTTCGCCAGATCTCCGGCGTCCGCCGAACGGCCAGTCGATCAGGCCGCCGGCCCAGAGCGCCGCCCAGACGAAGACCGGCTGAAACGCCAGACGCGGGCCATGGTACCACCAGGAATCGGGAATGCCGTCCACGTGGACGTGGTCCAAGGCATGCTTGAGGTTCGCCGGGTAGACGCAGACCGCGTAGAGGGCGAGGCCGATCGCGGCGGCGCGACGGAGCGGGGGAAACAGCAGGCCGGCGGCGCCGGCGAGCTCGCACAGGCCGGTCGCCAGGATGACGTGCCGCGGCTCCGGCACCCAGTCGGGCATCAGCGGCAGCATCGCGTCGGCCGCCACGAGGTGCACGATTCCGATGACGGCGTAGAGTGCCGCCAGCGCGTAGCGCAGCCGCCGGCGCCCCGTCTCGGCCGCTCGGCCGGTCGCTCGGTCTGTCGCTTGCCCGGTCACGCGACCGCCGCCTCCGACACGCCGCAGGAGCGGGCCACCGACCCGCGGAGCGCGGCCGTCAGGCGGGCGATCGCCGGGTGTCCGCCGCCCGCGAAGGTCGCGTCGCCGACCGCCGTCACGGGGGCGAGGAGCCGCAGAGAGTTGGTCAGGAACACGGCTTCGGCGCCGCGGAGGTCGGGCAGGGTGAGCGACCGTTCCTCCGCCTCGAGCCCGCATCCGGCGGCGAGCGCCAGGATTTCCGCCCTCACGATCCCGGCGAGGACGCCGTCGGCAAGCGGCGGCGTCACCAGGATCCCGCCGAACAGGCCGAACAGGTTGCCGGTGCCCCCGCAGGCGACGCGTCCGCGCGTGTTGCAGAACAACGCCTCGTCGAAACCCGCCGCCGCGGCGTCGCGGGCGGCCAGCACCGCGTCGCCATAGCCCAGGGTCTTCAGCCGGGCGGCCGGGGAGGTGTCGTTGCGGGCGATCGGGGTGGGCCACAGGCGCAGGGGCGCGAAGGCCGCGCTCCTGGCGCTCGGCGCCGCGGTGGCGAACAGGGTCGGGTTCGGAGCCTCCGGCGGCTTCAGCCCCCGCGGGCCGGAGCCGCGAGTGAGGGTGGTGCGGATCGCGCGCCGCCCGCCATCGTCGCCCCCCGCCTCGGCCAGCGCCCGCATGGCGGCGCGGATCCGCTCCGGCGCGACCGGGATCCCCAGCGTCCCCGCGGCGGCCACGAGCCGAGCGATGTGGGCGTCCTCGAAGGCCACGCGGCCGCCCAGCGCCAGCGCCGTGTCGAACAGGCCGTCGCCCAGCGTCAGGCCGCGGTCGGTGAGGTCGAAGGGGGCCGTGGTACCGGGCGCGATCACCCCGTCACGCCACAGCATCGCGGCGTCCCTCCGGCCTCTCGCGCCACGCGCGGGCCAGGCCCAAAAAGTTGGCGAACAGGGCGTGGCCGCCCTCGGTCAGGACCGATTCCGGGTGGAACTGGATGCCGTAGGTCGGGTGGGTCCGGTGCGAGAGCGCCATCACCTCCCCCTCCTGCGAGACCGCGTCGACGGAGAGGTGCCGGTCCATCTCGGGACCCGGGGTCACCACCAGCGAGTGGTAGCGCCCCACCGGCATCGGCGCCGGCAGCCCGGAGAACAGCCGCTCGCCCGTGTGGGCGATCGGCGTCATCTGTCCGTGCAGGGGGCGCTGCGCCCGCACGACCGTGCCGCCGAAGGCCGCGCCGATCGCCTGATGGCCGAGGCAGACGCCGAGGATCGGCACCGCCCCCGACAGCTCCCGGATCGCCGGCAGGGAGATGCCGGCCTCCGCGGGGGTGCAGGGTCCGGGCGAGACCACCAGGGCCTCGGGGGCGAGCGCCCGGATGCCGGGCACGTCCAGCGCGTCGTTGCGCACGACCCGGACCTCCGCGCCCAGCTCCTCCAGGTAGCGGACGACGTTGAAGACGAACGAATCGTAGTTGTCGAGGACGAGGATCATGCGAAGGCCTCGAACACGCGGGCGGCCTTGGCGAGGGTCTCGTCGTATTCCGGGCCGGGCTCCGACAGCAGGGTCACCCCGCCCCCGGCCTGCAGGACCGCCTGTCGGTCGTCCATGAACACCGTGCGGATCGCTATCGAGGTGTCGAGCGCCCCGTCGAAGCCGATCCGGCCGATGGCGCCGCAATAGAGTTCCCGGGCGTCGCCCTCGATCTCGGTGATGATGTCCATGGCGCGGATCTTCGGGGCGCCCGTGATCGAGCCGCCCGGGAACGTCCCTTCCAGGAGGTCGAGGGCGTCGAGCCCGTCGCGGAGGTCTCCCGTCACCACCGACACCAGATGGTGGACGTTGGCGTAGGTCTCCAGGCCGCACAGGGTGGGCACGGCGACGCTGCCCGGCTTGCAGACCCGCGACAGGTCGTTGCGCAGCAGGTCGACGATCATGACGTTCTCGGCCCGCTCCTTGACGCTGGCCTGGAGCGCCGCCGCGGCGGCCCGGTCGGCCTCCGGATCGTCCAAGGGGTTGTCCGCGCGGCGGGCGGTGCCCTTGATCGGCCGCGTCTCCACGTGCCGGCCGTCGAGGCG
The DNA here is from genome assembly GCF_056403155.1 of Methylobacterium sp. P3_A11. NCBI lineage: Bacteria > Pseudomonadati > Pseudomonadota > Alphaproteobacteria > Hyphomicrobiales > Methylobacteriaceae > Methylobacterium > Methylobacterium sp. P3_A11. The sequence goes on along the minus strand of NZ_JBFUGA010000019.1, from coordinate 4,202 downwards.
GATGAAGCGCTCGGGCGAGGACGAGGCGACGCTCAGCCCCTCCAGCTCCAGGTAGGCGCCGAAGGTCGCCGGGTTGGTGGCGCGCAGGCGCCGGTAGAGGGCGAACGGGTCGAAGCCGGCCGGCAGATCGGCGGTGAAGCGCTGGGCGATGTTGGCTTGGTAGATGTCGCCGGCGCGGATATAGGATCGGACCGTTTCGACAGCGTTTTCATAACCTTGTCGGTCGAAGTTCGAGTGCCAAGTGAGCGGTTCCGACGGCGCTTCGGAAGCCCCGAGGGATGATTCCGCGGTGCCGAGCCGATCCGCGAAGCGGGCGAGCCGCGCCGCCGCGCGGGCCTGCCGGTTCTCCGGGACGCGTTCGGGAAAGCCGGTGGCGACGAGCCGGCAGGTGCCGGCGGCGTGGTCGATCACCAGGGCCGTGTCGTAGAGGTTCAGGGCGATGTCGTCGGTGAGCCCCGCCCGCCGCGCCGGCGCCGCGACCCGCTCCAGTGCCGCGCCGAGATCGTAGGCGAAGTAGCCGATCGCCCCGCCGGGGAAAGGGTGTTCGGCGTCGGGTTCGATCCGGTACGGCGCGAGGCACGCCCGCAAAGCCGCGAACGGACCGCCCGGGACCGGGTTCCCGTCCAGGGTCGCGCGCCCGTCGCGGTAGCGGAAGCGCGCGAACGGCTCGGCCGCCACGATCGAATGGCGCCCCAGGGAGTCGTGCCGCATGGCACTGTCGAGGAAGGCGAGCCCGGGCAGGGCGCGCAGCCGGGCGGCCGCCGCGACGGGATCGATGAAGGGGATCTCTCGGGTCCACATGACCGGGTTCGGGGCTGTTGTCCTGGGCGCGGGCGGGGCAGATCGTGTCACGCTGCCGTCGCACAGGCGATGCCGCGGGGGAAGCGGCAGTTGCACGCAGGGGCCGCCCCGGGGGGCAGACAGGGCGTGTCCCCCACGCAGGCCGCCGTTTGTCAGCTTCATGTGGGGTGTCAGGGCAGACGCGCAAAGTCCTGGTGAACAGCCAAGTTTCCGGTTCCGCGTCAGCGTCGCGCGCCAGTCCGGTCACCCCTGCGGCGGCCGGTCTCGCGCGGCGGCGCGGGAGCCTGTATAGGGAGCGCGATCCCGAATTCCCCTCCTGGCGCTCCGGGCGACCGATCCTCGGTTGCCCGCGCCGGGCCTGTCCGACCCGAATGTCATGACCGCCACACCTGCCCCAAGCGGCCCCGCTCCCGGAGCCGACTCCAAGAGCGCGGCCCCCAACAGCGCGGCTCCCAAGATCTCGTTCGTGTCGCTGGGCTGCCCGAAGGCGCTGGTCGATTCCGAGCGGATCCTCACGCATCTGCGCGCCGAGGGCTACGAGCTGGCCCGCCGGCACGACGGGGCCGACGTGGTGATCGTCAACACCTGCGGCTTCCTGGATTCGGCCAAGGCGGAATCGCTCTCGGCCATCGGCGAGGCCATGGCGGAGAACGGCCGGGTGATCGTCACCGGCTGCATGGGCGCCCAGCCCGAGGAGATCCGCGCGAAATACCCCGATCTCCTGGCGGTGACCGGGCCGCAGGCCTACGAATCGGTGGTGGCCGCCGTCCACGAGGCGGTGCCGCCGGCCCACGACCCGTTCCTCGACCTCGTGCCGCCCCAGGGGATCAAGCTCACCCCGCGCCACTACGCCTACCTGAAGATCTCGGAAGGGTGCAGCAACCGCTGCAGCTTCTGCATCATCCCGTCGTTGCGCGGCAATCTCGTGAGCCGCCCCGCCGCCGACGTGCTGCGCGAGGCCGAGAAGCTCGTCAAAGCCGGCGTGAAKGAGCTGCTGGTGGTCAGCCAGGACACCAGCGCCTTCGGCGTCGACATCCGCTACGCCGAGAGCCCCTGGCGCGACCGCCAGGTCCGGGCGAAGTTCTACGACCTGACCCGGGAACTCGGCGAGCTCGGGGCCTGGGTCCGGCTGCACTACGTCTACCCCTACCCGCACGTGGACGAGGTCATCCCGCTGATGGCCGAGGGCAAGGTGCTCCCCTATCTCGACATGCCGCTCCAGCACGCGAGCCCCTCGGTGCTCAAGCGGATGCGCCGGCCCGGCAACCAGGAGCGGCAGCTCGACCGGATCCGGGGCTGGCGGCAGATCTGCCCGGACCTCGCGATCCGCTCGACCTTCATCGTCGGCTTCCCCGGCGAGACCGAGGCCGAGTTCGAGGAGCTGCTGGCGTGGCTGCAGGAGGCCAAGCTCGATCGCGTCGGCTGCTTCGAGTACGAGCCGGTGGCCGGCGCCACCGCCAACACGCTGGGCGACCTCGTGCCGCCGGCGGTGAAGGCCGAGCGCAAGCGCCGGTTCATGGAGACGCAGAACGGGATCGCGCTCCGGCTGCAGCGGGCCAAGGTGGGCAAGCGGCTGCCCGTGATCATCGACGCCGTCGAGGGCGGGGTGGCAAGGGGTCGGTCCAAGGCCGACGCGCCGGAGATCGACGGCACCGTCCACGCCGCCTTCCGGCGCCCGGTGCGGGTCGGCGACATCGTCACCGTGAAGATCGACCGGGCCGAGGCCTACGACCTGTACGGCACCGTCGCCTGAGGCGGAACACCGTCTTTGCGAGCGTAGCGAAGCAATCCAGGGAGGCGCGGCGCTCGGAAACCTCCCGCTGCCCTGGGTCGCTTCGCTGCGCTCGCGATGACGGGCGCGGACCGGACTCCTGTTGACGCCGCGTCCGGCGCGGCTTGACCTCGGCCGCCCCGCACGGTCTTTCAGAACAGATCAGGAACTTGGTCGGGACCCGAGGCGGCGATGGATCCGGAGGTCGCCCTCCGCAAGATCATCCACATCGACATGGACGCGTTCTACGCCTCCGTGGAGCAGCGCGACGATCCCGCCCTGCGCGGCCGGCCGCTGGCCGTGGGCGGCTCGCGGGAGCGGGGCGTGGTGGCGGCGGCGAGCTACGAGGCGCGCAAGTTCGGCGTCCGCTCGGCCATGCCGTCGGCCACCGCAAGGCGGCTCTGCCCGGACCTGCTGTTCGTGAAGCCGCGCTTCGAAGTCTACCGGGCGGTCTCGGAGGAGATTCGGGCGGTCTTCGCCCGGCACACGCCGCTCATCGAGCCGGTGGCCCTCGACGAGGCCTATCTCGACGTCACCGAGAATCTCCTGAGCCTTCCGACGGCGACGGCCGTGGCCAAGGCAATCCGGGCCGAGATCCTGGAGCGCACCGGGCTCGTCGCCTCGGCCGGCGTCTCGTACAACAAGTTCCTCGCCAAGGTCGCCTCCGACCACCGCAAGCCCGACGCCCTGTTCGTCATCACCCCCGCCATGGGGCCGGATTTCGTGGCGGCGCTGCCGATCGGCCGGTTCCACGGGGTCGGCCCGGTCACCGAGGCGAAGATGAAGCGGCTCGGGATCGAGACCGGGGCGGATCTGCGCGCCTGGACGCCGGAGCGCCTGCGCGAGACCTTCGGCTCCGCGGGCGCCTATTACCACGCGGTCGCCCGCGGGATCGACGCGCGGCCGGTGCGCGCCCACCGGGTGCGCAAGTCGATCGGAGCCGAGACCACCTTCTCGGAGGATACGGCCGCCTTCGAGGTCCTGGCCGCCCGGCTGGCGCCGCTGTTCGACAAGGTCTGGGCCGGGGCCGACGCCAAGGGCATGCGCGCCCGGACCGTGACCCTGAAGCTCAAGTTCTCGGATTTCGCCCAGGTCACCCGGGCGAAGTCGCTCACCGCACCCGTCACCGACCGGGCCGGGCTGGAGCGGATCGGCCTCGACCTCCTCGCCGGCCTGTTCCCCCTGCGGCGCAGCGCGCGGCTGATCGGGGTGTCGCTGTCGGGGTTCGCGCAGGACGCGCCGGAGGGGCCGCGGCAGCTCGGGCTGGGTCTCTGACGGGACGGCTGCGCGCGCGCCGCGGCGGGAGCCAGAGCGGCGCCGATCGACGGGATGCATCATGGCCGGTGCGATGCCGCGCCCCGGCCGCAGCCGATCGACCGCCCGTGGGAGCTTTCCGGGAGCCTTCCGCCCGTTCCGGGATTGCCCGGAGACCGCATGCACCGAAGAGCCCGCCCGATGTCGAAGCACGCTCCCCTGGCCCTGGCTGCCGCGCTGCTGCTGGGCGCCTCCATGGCTGCCTCCATGAGCGCCGCCCGTGCCGACGGCACCGCCGCCTTCGGCGCCGCCAACGCGGCGCAATTCCTGGGCTACACCGCGAGCCCCGCCCAGCTCTCGATCCCGGCGGGCGGCC